>CAMDHP010000046.1 GCA_945898185.1 Akkermansia muciniphila
CGCCGCCATCATCATCCCCACCGTCGGCAAGGTGCGGCAGTCGGCGAAGAGCGCGCAGTGTCTCTCCAACCTCCGCCAGATGGGCATGGGCTTCAATCTTTTCGCGGCGGAGAACAAAGGCCGCCTGCCCCGCGTCGGCCTCAACCCGCGCCCCACCAAGCCCGACGTCCTGGACGCCCTGTGGTATTCCGCCATCTCCCCTTACATCCAGAAGGCCCAGATCGTCTCCAACCACCCGGTGTATCGCTGCCCCTCGGAAGAAACCCAGGTGCCGGCCGACCGGGTGAACAGCGTCATTCAATACTCCGTGTCCCGCGCGCTCGAACGCTCCGGCTCCGCCTTGTTGCCCACCGGGGTCGGCGCCCGACCCGAGGAGATCCCCAATCCTTCGCGCACCTTTCTGTTGGTCGACGTGACGGTGAACGACCAGGGCACGACGTCCAATGCCAGCATGATCTATTCGCAGGTGCAGACCTCCATCACCGGAACCCCGGAAGCCAGCGTGACCGTGTCCTACCGGCACAACCTCGGGCTCAACAGCCTCTTTGTCGACGGCCACACCGCCCGCCTGACCTTCGATGAATTCAAGGGCCGCCTCATCGATCCCATCGAGGGCCGCAAACTGTGGGATCCCTTCGGCAAATTTTAATCCCGGCCCCCGCAGCCCGGCTTGGTGCCAGAACCCAACCAAGCGCGAACCGGCCGCACACCGAATCTCCCGGGCGCCTCCCGCCGAAAAACCCAACGCTCCTTCCCCTTTACCTTAAGCAAAAATCCGACCCAACACCCCATGCAAAACCCCACCCGCTCCCAATCCCGCAACACCGTCGCCTTGCTGGCGCTCTTGTCCGCTTCACCGCTTTTGGGCGCTGAGCGCACGATGGTCGGCACGGCAAACCATGACTTCGCGGCGGCCGACGCCGGCCTCTCCACCAGCTACGCAACGAACCGTCTCCTCGTCGCCACCGCGGGGAATTGGGTGGGTGGCCAGCTTCCCGTGAACGGTGACGATCTGGTTTTTGGAAACAACTCCGCCGGGAACAGATTGGCGCTTTTCAGCCAATCCTCGGGAACGCCCGCATCGATCAATTCGATCAGCTTCACCCAAACGTCCGCGTTTGTGAATCGGCTGGATGTTCGCACCCAGCTCACCGTGGCGAACAACATCACCCTTGGGGCCTCCGGCGGCGCCGAGGTCGTTCTTCGTGTCGATACCGCAAACGTAAACAGCAACAGCGGCACGGACAGACTGGCCACCTACGTCGCGCAGACGAGCAGCTCCTCCACCGCGTTGACCGTTCCGAACATCACGGTGAATTCGGGCGGTTCGCTGGTGTTTGCGCGCCAGTTTATCGGCACCACCAACACGCTCCCGCAATACCTCAGCGGCAACGTGACGATCGACGGCGGCAGCTTCATCGCGAACCGCGGTCGCCGACCCGAGGCCAGCACGGGCACCAACACCAACACGGCGACCTCCTTGAATTACATAATCGGCGGGTCCTTCACCCTCAACTCGGGCAGCATGAGCCTCGCCCCCGATACCACCTTTGTCGACAACGCGACCGGCTCAGGGTCTGAAATCACCGACTCCCGCCTCCAGATCAACGGCAACTTCAACGCCAACGGGGGCAGCATCACCTCGGGCAATGCCAGTTCCGCCGACCTCAATCTCGCGGGCTCGACCAACTCCATCCACTCGAGCGTCAACCTCAACACGACCGACCTCTCGCTCACCTCGCTCGTGGACAACACGAATCAGTCCCTCACCAGCGGAGCCGCGCTCAACGGCCTGCTCCTGACCGGCACCGGCAATTCGGTCAAAACGGTGACGGCCACCAACACGGTCGGGAACATTCTTTTCCGCCAGAACGGCACCTCGGGCGACCTTTCCCTCCGACTCGGCGCGGACCTCGCCCTCACGGCGGGCTCGACCGTTTCCGTGGCCACGCTGGGAAGCGGAACAGCGCAAAGCCTGATCATCGACACAAACAACTTCACCCTGGACGGCTCTGCCGGTTCGATCGTTTTCAACAACTCGTCCACCGCCCGAAATTCGGACTGGACTGTGACCGGCGGAGGCTCCGTCAGCGCCGGTTCGATCACCTTCAATGCCACCGGCAATTCGGTCGCCCCCGACCTCGCCGTGACCGCCGGCACCGACCTCACCGCCGCCAGCTTCGACGCCACCAACGTCGGCACCATCACCCTCGGCGTGGGCGGCCTGGCCGATTTCGCCCGCGTCTCCGCCCCCGTCCAGACCTTCGCCGGCGCCCTGGTGGTCAACCTGACCGGCGCGCCCGCCGCCGGCAGCTACCAGCTTTTCGGCGCCGCCGGCGGGACCGGCGACTTCGCCTCGGTCTCCATCACCGGCGCGGAGAGCGTGTCGCTGTCCGGCCTGAACGCGTGGTCCGGTTCGTCCTTGGATTTTAACTACACGTTCTCCGAGCTGAGCGGCCTGCTCACCATCTCCAGCACCGCGATCCCCGAGCCCGGCACCTTCGCCGCGCTGGCCGGCCTGCTCGGCCTCGGCTTCGCCGGCCTGCGCCGTCGTCGCGCCTGAACCGGGGCCCGGACCATGTCGTCCCTCCTCCCGCCCGCCGCGCTGGCGCTCCTGTTGTCCGCCTCGCTGGCGGCCGGGAATCTGCTGGAGAACCCCGGCTTCGAGCAGAACGCGTCCCGCTGGGATTTTTTCGTGCCCGAAAGCGCCCGGGACCACGGCAACACCTTCGTGGTCGTGCCCGTCGAGGGCGTGGGCGGCGGCGCGGCCGCCCGGCTGACCTCGACCGTGATCAGCCGCTGCGGCCTCGCCCAGAAAAACATCCCGGTGGCCGGCTGGACCCGCTACCGCGTCACCTTCTGGTTCAAGGCCGACAAAGGCGTGGAATACAAAAACGGCCCGATCGTGCGGCTGAACTTCCGCTCCGCCGGGGACGAGAGCGACACCGACTACTACGTCGGGCTCGGCGGGCACACCGCCAGCGACTACAAGGAGGTCAAAAGGCCGAACTGGCTGCCCACCGCCTGGGAAAAGGTCGAGGCCGTCGTCGAGTCCCCGTTGAACGCGAAGGCGCTTTCGTTGTGCTTCTTCTCCTGGGGCATGAACGGTTCCGTCTATTTCGACGACCTCTCCGTCGAGGCCGTCCCGCCCGCGTCCCGTTGATTCACGCGCCCCGCCCCGCCTCCCTCCCGATGACCCTCCGCCTCCGCCCCCTCGCGGCCCTGACCTGGCTGGTGCTCCTGACCGTTTCGGCAACGTCCCTTTCCGCCCGGGCGCCGGTGCCGAATGGCGGCTTCGAGCGGGGCGCGGAGGGCTGGACGATGTTCACGCCCGCCGGTTCGCAGGCGGCCGCGCCCGGGATGAGCGTCGTCACCGGTGAAGCGCACTCGGGCCAAAAACACCTCCGCCTCGCGTCCCCGGCGTCCGCCCGCTTTGCCGCCGCGCACGACCCCGTCGACGTCGACGCGGGCCGGCGCTACCGCGTCTCGGCCTGGGTCAAGGCCGCCCCCGGGATCGAATACACCGTCGGGCCGCTCGTCCGCGTCATCTTCCGCGAGCCTTTGCCGTCCGCGGTCGAGACCGCTTTCTATCTGGATGTGGAGGGCCGCGTCTCGGTCGGCGTCTCCCCGACGCTCCCCCGACCCGCCTCCCTGCCCTCGGCCTGGAGAAAGATCGAGGCGGTCATCGAGGCCCCCGCGCGGGCCGCCACCGCCCGACCCGCCCTGTTCGCCTGGGGCGTCCGCGGTTCGCTCGACTTCGACGACTTCACCATGGAACCCGTCCACGCCTCGACCCCCCTTTCGGCCATAAACGTCGACCCCGCGGACAGGGAGAAAAGCGCCATCGCCCCGCTTTCCGCCGAGCGCGTGCGCGAGGTCGCCGCCATGCTCACCGTCCGGCCCGCCAACGTCGCGCCCCCGTGGACCGATCGCCCCTTTTGGGAAAACGTCGGCCGCCTGCCCGCCGCCCCCGAACTCCTCCGATCCGCCGCCGAGCTGCTCGGCACCGAACCGCCCGTCCTGACCGAGGAGTTGTTCAACGATTTCTCCGTAACCGGCAACCGCCGCCCCTACGAGGTGCCCAACGGTATCCGCACCAGCCGCCTCGTGACCCTCGTGCTCGCCGAGTGCGTCGCCCCCGACCAGACCCGGCTCGCCCAGATCGTGCGCGAGGTGGACGGCATCCTGGACGAGCCCACCTGGTCCGTGCCCGCCCACACCAAACGGTATCCAAACCGGCACGCCGCGCGCGAGTTCATCGACCTCGCCGCCAGCGCCCGCGGCTGGACCCTGTCCAACATCGACTGGCTCCTCGCCGACCGCCTGCCCGCCGCCACCCGCGCCCGCATTCGCAAGCAGGTCGGCGAACGCATCCTCCGCCCCTGGATCGAGCGCTTCCGCGCGGGCGACACCGGGGTGTTCTGGTGGATGAAGGTGCCGATGAACTGGAGCGCGGTGTGCAACTCCGGCGTGCTCGGCTCCGCCCTCCTCCTGATCGAAGACCCCAAGGAACGCGCCGAATACGTGGTCGCCTGGGAGCAGCTCAATCCCTACTTTCTGGCCGGTTTCACCCCCGACGGCTATTGCGCGGAGGGCGTGGGTTATTGGACCTACGGCTTCGGCCACTTCGTGATCGCCAGCGAGCTGGTCAAACACGTCACCGGCGGCCGGATCGACCCGTTGGCCACCGACCACGTGCGCCGCATCATGGAATACGGCCCCGGCTTCGAGATCGATAACCGCGAGTTTCCCGTCTTCAGCGACACCGCCCTCGGCACCCGTCCGGAAACCAATCTGCTCGATTTTGCCGCCGTGCGTTTCGGCATCGGGAAGGTTCGCGGCACGCCCGCGCTCAAGGCCCCCTACATCCTCGGTGGCCGCATGCACGTGGCCCTCTTCGATCTGGTCATCGACCGGGCCTCGGTCGCCGGGGCCGCCCAACCCGAACTCCCGCCGCGCACCTGGTTTCCCGACGGCGGCGCGCTCATCTGCCGCGGGGCGAAGCCCGGCTTCGGGCTCTCGGTCGCGCTCAAGGGCGGCCACAACAACGAGCCGCACAACCACAACGACCTCGGGTCCTTCGTGGTCGTATCCGACGGCCGGATCGCCCTGCCCGAGCTCGGCAAAGACGACTACGTGCGCGAGACCTTCGGCCCGTTGCGCTACACCAGCGGCGTGATGAACTCCTTCGGGCACTCCGTGCCCCGCGTCGCCGGCCAACTCCAATCCACCGGAGAAAAGGCCCGCGCCATGACCGTCCGCACCTCCTTCACCCCGGGGCGCGATCTCTGGGAGATCGACCTCACCTCCGCCTACCCCGTGCCGGAGCTGAAAAAACTGACCCGCACCTTTATCTTCAAACGGGACGGGGCCGGCTCCCTGGAGATCCTGGACGAGGCCATCTTCGGGTCGCCCCAGGCCTTCGGCGTCGCGTTCGCCCTTTTGCCCACCCAGCGCTGGGTCGAGGACGGCGCCGACGGACACCTCGTCGAGGGCGGCGCCGGCCGCGTCCGCGTGGTCGTCACATCCTCCTCGGACCTGGTCCGCGCAGAGGAACCCATCCGGGGCATCGTGCCGGACGCTCCGGCCAAAGGTCTGCGGGTCGGTTTCGACCTCGCCCGTCCCGCCGCGTCCGTCCGTATCCGCACGCTCATCACCCCCGCTCCGGCCGCCCCTTGAACGGCCCGACAACTCCCGAATTTTCATGATCTCGACCACCCTGGGCTCCCTGCCGCGTCCGCAGTCCTTGGAAAAGCGCGCCTCCCGCGTGGTCCCGTGGCGTTTTGTCCGCCAGTCGGTCTACCGGCCCGCGTTCGATCCCCGCACCCGGTTGCTCCTCGCCGAGGTCGTCCCCGCCCGGATCAACGATCTCGACACCATGCATCCGGTGATCGGGCCCGGCACCACCGAATGGCAGCTGGCCGACGGCTGCTTCAAATTGCGCGGCGTCGACCCCGGCTCCGGCCGCTGGATGTATGCCTTCAACGCGTTCTCCTGCCACGAGCTCGAACTCGGCCGGGTTCCGGTGGGCGCCTCGGTCTTTTGGAGCGCGCTGGCCGCCGACGACGAGGTCTCGCTCACCCTGGAGCTGCGGCGCACCGGACCGGATGGGTGGGTGTTCGAGTTGTCCGGCGTGGCCGGCGACTCGGTCTTGATCCGGCGCACCGCCACCCTGGCCGCCGGCAACGCCGCCCCGCTGGAACGCGTCGTCCTCCAGGGCCAGGGCTCGGGCATCATGGTCTTCGCCCAGTTCGGCGACACCCTCCCGCGCCACGCGCTCAGCGCGGATTATCCGGCGGCGATGGACTTTCGTCGCGTCCGCCTCGCGCGGAACACCCAGGTCCTGGTCGGCGCGGTCGTCCCTCCGCACGTGGCCGAGCCGGTCTGCCTGCGCGCCGTGCGCCACTATTTCAGCGCTGGCGTGGGTATCGCCGACATCCGCGCCATCACCACGCCCGACGGCCTCCCGTTGCTGGAGCGCAACCGCGTCTTCGTCACCGCTTCCCTGCGCGGACGCGGGCTGCCGCATTCGCTCCAGGGCGTGCTCAGTTTCGACCCCAGCCTCTGCGATCTTCGGCTGGAGGGCGTGATCGTCTTCGACTGCGGCGACGGCTGCTGGCGCAACGAGGTGGCCTCCCACCTCATGCACGATCCCGCCACCGGCGACTGGTTCGGGCTCACCACCGGCTTTTCGTGCTTCGGCGACGATCCGCCCACCGCGAAGATCATCCGCTCCTTCCGCACCCGGCGGGATCCGCGGTTCGGCTTCTCCGTCGTGGCCGCCCGCCAGTCCGGCATCGTCGGCGACTACGAGGACCCCGCCCTTTTTCACGACGCCGCGACCGGCAAGTGGCGTCTTGCCGTCTGCATCGGCCAAAAGCCCCTCTACCACGCGATGCTCTTCGAGTCGGATCATCCGGACAGCGATTTCCAGCACGTCGCCGGCCCCACCGCGCCCGATGCCACCGGGATCCAGATCCTGAACCTGCACGGCCGCCCGGTGATTCTCTACGGCAGCGCCGAGCGCTGCCTGCACGTGGCTTCCGCCGAGGATCTGACGCTGCTTGAGACCATCCAGATGGATCTTCCGCCGTGGCGCGAAGGCTCCGGTTCCCGCGTATGGCCGGCCGTCATTCCGCTGCCCGCCGGATCGCCCGTCCCGGCCGTGATGCTCACGATGGATCGGCTCAACCACCCGGACATCCCGCACCACACCTGGACCTACGGCTCGGTCTACTTTTACCACGCGGTGCCCGTTCCGGCCTGATTCGGCCGGGCGCATGCCCGACCCCGGAACGCCGGCGAGGGAATTGGCCGTGTCCGCCCGATCTACCTGGCCGCCGCTTTCCAGGCCGGGCGGGCTTCCGCCGCGATGGCGGCGTCCTGGGCGTGCATTTTGGTTTTCAGGCGCTCCACCCGCTCGGACCGCGTGGCGGCGAGGTTGTTTCGCTCCCCGAGATCGTCGGCCAGGTTGAAGAGCAGCACCTCGGGCTTCGCGGAGGCATCGGTGGTTTGCTTGGGGTCGGGTTGGCGCACCAAAAGTTTCCAGTCTCCCTCGCGGATGCCTTCGAGCCGGCCGCGCATCGTGTAGTAGAGAAAATCCTCCCGCACCGTCTCCGCTTCGCCGGTCAGCAGTCGGGAGATGTCCAGCCCGTCGATCTTACGGTCGGTGGGCATCGGCTTCCCGGTGAGCGCCGCGAGCGTGGGCAGAATATCCAGGCTCGAGGCGAGCGCGCGCGTCTCCGTGCCGGGCGGGACGCGGCCCGGAGCCCAGACGATGCAGGGCACGCGATGGCCGCCCTCGAAGACACTCGTCTTGCCGCCGCGCAACGGACCGCCGGAGCCGCCGTGGTGCTTGAAGGTCAGCCACGGGCCGTTGTCGCTCGTGAAAACGACCATCGTGTTCTCCGCCAGGTTTAGCTCGCGGAGTTTTTCAAAGAGGCGGCCCACCTCGGTGTCGAGGTGCTCGATGGTGTTAATGTAGGCCCGTTTCGGGTCGGGATCGCGGACCTCGTCGGGCACGTAGAGCGGGATGTGCGGCATCGAGTAGGGCAGATAGATGAAGAAGGGCCGCGCCCGGTTTTTCTCCACGAAACCGATGGCCTTGTCCGTGTAGCGCCGGGTGATGGTGCGTTGGTCCACCGGCAGCTCGATGATCTTGCCGTCCTCCATCAGCGGGGTTCTCCACTTGGTCAGGGTCGATTCCGGATCATTCCAAAGGGCGTCCATCCCCGCCACGCCGCCGGGCGGTTTCCCTTTGTTATCGGGATGGTTCATGTCGTTCGAATAGGGGATGCCGTAGTAGGTGTCGAAGCCGTGGGCGTTCGGCAGCGTCTCCGGCTGATCTCCGAGGTGCCATTTGCCGATGCAGGCGGTCGCGTAGCCCTGAGACTTGAAATGCTCGGCGACGGTGTATTCCGCGGGGTTCAGACCCTTCCTGGAATCCGGGAAAAGCACCCCCTCGTGCATGCCCACCCGCTTGGGATAGCATCCGGTCAACAAGGCCGCGCGCGAGGGCGAGCAGACCGATGAGGCGACCACGAAGCTGGTGAGTTTCCGCCCCTCGGCGGCGAGGCGATCAAGGTGGGGCGTGCGGATGGTGGTGGAGCCAAAACACCCGAGATCCCCGTAACCGAGATCATCGGCGAAGATCAGGACAACATTCGGCGGCGGGGCCGCGAACCCCGGCGGGAGCACCGACAACCAAAGGGCGAAGGCAAGGAGCAGCCGTTTCATGGTTATTCAATCATCCGGTGTGGGCGCGTTCAGACCACCGGGCCGCGTCGGGCGCGGATAGACTCCAGCAACGCACCCATCGCACGCACGCGCCCGGGTTGCGCGGCGGCGAGGTTCGCCCGCTGCCCGACATCGGCCGAAAGGTCATACAACTGGGGCTCGGGCGCGGTGCCGGATTCCACCGCCTTGTTGGTCACGAACGCGTCGCCGGGATACGGCGGGATGTAGACCCAGTCGGCCTCGCGGACGAGGGTGTTGGAGCCGATGCCCTCGGTCACGAGGCTGTCGCGGCCCCGCTCGGTTTTACCCAGGATGGCGTCGGCGAGCTGGAGGCCATCCGCCAGTTCCGCCGCGGCCAAGGGCACGCCGGCAAGGTGGGAAAAACTCGCGAGAAAATCGAGCTGACTGAGCAACGCGTGGGATTCCCCCGGCGCCACCCGGCCTGGCGCCCACACGATCGTGGGCACGCGCGTGCCGCCGTCGAAGAGGCTGTATTTGCCGCCGCGCAAGGGCCCGCAGGGGCGGTGTTCGCCGGTGAGCTCGTCGGCGCGGTCCTGATAGCCGTCGAGCAGGATGGGACCGTTGTCGCTGGAGAACACCACCACGGTGTTCTCCGCGATGCCGAGCGCGCGGAGATGGGCGAGCACCTCGCCCACCATCCAGTCGAGCTCCATGATCACGTCACCGCGCGCGCCCTTCGCGGAAGCGCCCTTGAACCGGGCGGAGGGGATGCGCGGCACGTGCGGTTGATGGAGGGCGAGGTAGAGGAAAAACGGGCCGGCCTGACGGCGGGTGATGAAGTCTTTCGCCCGTTCCAGAAACACGTCGGTCATGGTCGTATCGTCCCAGGTCGCGGACTTGCCCCCGCGGCAAAAACCGATGCGCGGCACCCCGTTCACGATGGTGTCGAAGTGTTGCCGGTCGCCGTGGCGCAGGGTGAGCAGTTCGGGATGGGAACGCCCGGTGGGCACGTCGGGGAAAGGATTCTCCTTTCCGTAATAAACCTCGAGCGGGTCGTCCGGGTCGAGACCGTGGACGCGTCGGTCTTTTACGAATACGGACGGCACGCGGTCGTTGGTCGCGGCCATGACGAAGGACTCGTCGAATCCGACATCGACCGGGGCGGGGCGGATCTCCCCGTTCCAGTCGATTCTCCCGTCACCGAGCCCGAGGTGCCACTTGCCGACCACCGAAGTGGCGTAGCCGGCGCGCTTGAGCGCGCCGGGCAGGGTGAGCTCGTCCGGACCGATGATGATGGGTGCGTCGCCGTCGAGGATGTGCGCGCGGGGGTTGCGCCAGGGGTAGCTGCCGGTGAGCAGGCTGTAGCGCGAGGGCGTGCAGGTGGCGGCGGTGGCGTAAAAGTTGGTGAACCGCACGCCCTCCGCCGCCATCTGGTCGAGATGAGGCGTGGGAATCCCGTTCGCGCCGTAACACCCGAGATCGCCGAATCCCAGATCGTCCGCATAGATGATCACGATGTTCGGGGGCGTTTGCGAGGGGGCGGAAGGGTTGGGCATGGGAATCGAGGCCAAGGCTCAGGGTGTCGTTACCTTCAAACGCACGAAACGGCGGCCGAGCCCGGGGGTGAAGGGCACGCTGACCTTGATCTGCTGGGTGCCGCCGTTGTCGCTCAACACGGTCGGCGCGCCGACGCCCGTCGTGCTCCAGTCGTCGGCGAGGGTGCCGCTCCACTGGACGGAATACGTGAGGTCGGTCGCGTCTTTCCTTTTGGTGTAGACGAAATCCAGCGTTCCGGCGCCCGGGACAAGGGAGTGGCTGGACGGGTTGTTCACCTTGGGGAGGCTGCCGCAGGCATACTCGAGCAGGTTGGGAATGCCGTCGGAATCGGGGTCGGCGAGGTCGGCGGCGTCGCCGGTGTTGGTGACGGTGCTGAAGTGTTGCTCACGCCACTGTTGCAGCGGGGTCAGCACGTTGATGGTCACCGCCGCGGCGGCGCTTTGACCGCCGAACCACTGCACGGGCCGGGCGACCAGTTTGCCGATTTCCGCCGGGCTGAGCGGCGCGTTGAACACGGCGAGGTCGGCGAGCGAGCCCTTGAACCAGCGATCCAGCACGGTGGTGACGTTGGGGCCGCCGAACTTCAGCGGGGCGCTGTTGGTGAACCCGAGGGCGAAGGCGCTGTCGCCGCCGACCAGTCCGCCGTTGTGATAAAGACTGATCACGGCGCCGGCGCGCACGACGGCGAAGTGGTGCCACGTGTTGGCCGCCACGTTGGCCTTGCTCAGGTCGAGATCCTGGTTGTTGGCGCTGGTGAAGTTGCGCAGCTGCAGGGTCGCTCCGCTGCCGTAGAAGGCGAGGGAGAGCGCGCCGGGGCCGAAGCCGCCGGATTCACCGAGCTGCATGATCACGTCGATATTCGAGGAGGTGCCGCGTTTGAACCAGCCCGCGATCGTCCAGTCGCCGGCCGCGAAATCCACCTCGGTGGTCGTGAGCTGGCGTTCGAGCCGGACGGCCCCGGCGGTTCCGTTTTCGGTCAGCGCGATGCTCCGGGTGTAGTCGGCGAGCGGCGAATCGGCGGGAAAGGCGGCCGCGCCGGTGCCCTGCACGTTCAAGGTCGCGTCGCGTCCCTGGCCGCTGCGGTCGGTCACGTCGCCGGTTTGAAAGGCGTAGTTCAACACCGTGCGTTCGTCGCGCGTGGTGTCGGTGACGGTGTAGCTGAAACTCGCGGGGCCGAGATAACCGGCCGCGGGGGTGAAGCGGGCGGTGCGTCCGTCGGCAAGGAGGGTGACGGTGCCATTGGTCGCGGGGCCGATTTCCAGTTCGAGGTCGGCGAGCGGGGTCTCGACATCGCCGACGAGGGACCGGAGATCCACGTCGACGGCGGTGTCGCGCGGCGTGGTGAAAACGCCCGCGCCGGCGACCGGCGGATAGGCGACGTCCACACGGGTGACGAGGCTGGTGCGGCTGAGGCCGTTGGCCGCGGTGGCGACGGCGGTGAGGTGATAGGGTCCGCCCGCGAGCGACGGCGTGATCGAATAGGGCGCGGTGGTGTCGGTGCCGAGCAGGACCGCGCCAGCGTAGAAGGCGACGCTGGCGACGGGGCCGGCGGCGGAGGTCGCGACGGCGGTGAGCGTGAGGTCGCCGGCCTTGGCGACGACCGCGCCGTCGGCGGGCGAAGTGAGACTGACCTGAGGTGGCAAGCGCCCGTAAACCAGGGTGAGTCGCGGGCGGTTGGCAGCGGTGGCGTTTTCCCGCGTGCCGTAGGAGATGATGCCGTTGCTCGTCTCGGTGGTGGCGAAGACCTTGAACGAGACCAGCCCGCTCGCGGGGAGGGAGGTGGTGACATCGGCGGCGGCGGTGGTGGCGGCGGCGGGTATCCAAGTTCCCAGGACGGCGCCGGCGGCGGGGCGGTTGTTCCAGGTGATGCCGGTCTCGCTCCAGGTGGTGTCGTCCACCTTGGCCACGGCGTTCACGCCGGGGACGTTGGCGGTGAGGCAGGGCAGGCTCAGCGTGCCACCGAGGAGCACGCCGCTCGGGGCCGGAAGGTCGAAACGCAGAAAGCTCTCGCGGTTGAAGGTGGCGCCCGCTTTTTTGACGATCATCGTCGCCTGGGTGCCGAAGTTGGAATTCACCGCAGTGGTCGCGTCGTGGACGTAGCTGTCGGCCACGGGTGCGAGATTCACGATTTCGGGGGCGAGTTTGTAGAAACGGGCCTTGAAGGTCTTTCCGGCGGCGTTGGCGGTGGCGACGCTCAGCGCGATGGTCGGGCTGGTCTGGGTGACGGTGACGCCGGGGTCGGCGCCGACCAGCGTTCCGCCATCGAGCGCGATTTGCAGGGCGATGGAACCGGTGTTGAGCTGGGTGGGATCGCTCACGCTCACATCGATGAAGGCGCCGTCGTCGCGCACCAGCACGCTGGCTTTTTTGTTGGAGGTGACGCCCCCGTAGGTGTGGACGTTATCGGTCCAGAAATTGATCGCGGTGATGCCGAGCGTGTTCTCGCGCACCGCCTGCACGTTGGCGTTGTTGTTCAAGATCGTGACGTGCGGAGACGCGGCGTAGTGGCCGGTGCGGGCGGCGGTGCGGCCGGGGAGGAGGATGTATTGGTAGGTCGTGTTGGTCGGGTTGTCGCCGTGCTCGAAGGTAAGGCGCAGGTAGTTGCGGGTGAGCGGCGTGGTCGAGCCGCCGGCGTCGATGTCGCTCCATGCGCCGGTGCGGGCTTCGCGCACGGCCCGGACGGCGGGGGCGGTGGGGAAGTGGTAGCCGATGTCGGAGCCGGCGACATGGCCGGCGAGATGCGCCCAGGAGACGCCGTCCAGGACCTCCGTCCAGCCCAGGGCGGAGGGCCGGGCGGTGCCGTCGACGGTGAAGGCGTTGCTGCCGGCGCCGTTGATCTTGCGCTGCTCGATGGTGGTCTCGATCGGTCGCGAATCGGTGCTGGTGATCCCGGCGCCGAGGCAGACGATCTCGTCGTCGAACATGAACCAGGATTTTTTGCCGGTGAGGGTCACGCCCACCCCCTTGAACTGCATGCCGGCGGCGCCGTAGCGGTCGAGGGTGGCGCCGCCCACCCAGGCATGCGGCGAGAGGGTGCTTTGGCCCTGCCCGCGCGGGCCGAGGGAAGACGTCTGATGCGGTAGTTTTTCGTGGGTGACGTCGGCGGTGACGCCGGGCAACCGGTGGTGATCTACCGTGGCCCAATAGGCGTCGGCGAAGGCGTTCAGGTCGCCGTTGTAAAGAATGGTCTGACCGTCGCCGGTGAACCAGCCGCGCAGATTTTCGCCGTTGATGGATTCGAAGTTGGCGATGCGGGTGGAGGACATCGACAGCCCGAGACCGTGACCGGCGGCGAGGTGAACCACCCGATCCATTTCGGCGAAGGTGTAATGCGCGATCAACTCGCCGCGGCGCGCGACGGACGGGTTTTCCATCAGCTGTTTCGCGAGCGGCAGCGTGGTCAGCGGGCGACCGGAGACGAAGTTGCGCGTGTAGTCGGCGAGAGCCCATTCCTTGATCATGCTCTTCATCCGCGCGGCTTCGGCCGGCGGGGCGAACTCGGCGATGCGCAGGATGGAATCCATCATGGTGTTGCCGTTGGGCGTGGCGGCGGCGCGTCCGGCCTCGCGACCGCGCACGAGATCGAAAACGTTGCCGTTATAGATGATGGGCTCGTAGGAATCGAAGACCCAGCGGAACAGGTTGCTCTGCGCCGGATCCGTCACCGCCCAGGACGAGCCGCTCAACCACGCCAGGGTCGGGGCCATGTTCTGGATCAACGAGGAGCCGTAACCGGCGGTGTAAGGGTGGATATCGTGCTGGATAAAACTGCCGTCGGGATAAAAACCGTCGCCGGATGTGGCGTAGGGAAAGACCGCGCTGAACGCATCGCGGGCGAGGGCGATTTTGGCGCCGTCCTTGACCAGACAACCGCGCAGTGCGACGACGCGGGCCTTCCATACCTGGTTGGCCTGGGTCATGTCCGGAACGGGAACCTGGAAGTTCACCGCATTCATGTAGTTTGTCAGCTGGGCGGGGCTCAGCTGATCGTGGAGAAGGACGCAGGTATCCGTGAGCCGAAGCGGCGTGCCGATCTCCCAATCCCACCAGTTGAAATATTGTTTCGTCGCTGCGCCGTAGCGGTTGGCAAACATCCAATCCAGGCCGCCGATCGTGTCCGCGAGCAGCGTCGCGTTGCCCGCGAGGGAGCAACCCGGGGTCGCGTAGGCCAGGGCCATGTCCCTGAGCCGCGAATACGAATCCGTGATATGGGAAGAGTCGGTCGTGCTCGCCAGATCGCCCCACAGAAAGGAGCGCGTGGGCGATTTATCGAGGCTGGCCCAGTGGGTGTTGGCGGTGCTGGCGATGCTGTTGAGCCGCGAAATGACGTTGGTGTCGGCGATGTCGTAGCCCGTGCCGATCAGGCTATCGCGCCACTTGAGGCGCAAATCGTCGAACTCGTCCGCGTGGACGGAGGGAATGAAGCAAAGAAGGATAAAACCCAAAAAAACGGATAAAAAGCGGGGAACTCCTTCATTTGATCCCAGGCTTGATACTTGGGGGCATGACCCGGCCTTTAAAATAATTCCGGTTGGGCGGGACATTGCGGCGGAGGGGGAAGACGGGCGTAATGAAGTTGGGGCGACCTGACACGCATCGGACCGACTCCGATACCGGCATACCAGGAAACAGTCGACCCTGGGCGCAAACAAACTCAACCCAAGCTTCGGCGATTCCGTTAGGTGAATTTTCATTAAGCACTTATAAACAAACACTTCACGCGATTTAATCGATCGAGTTCGGGCGGCATGGCGCGCCGCCCCGGGCGACCGGCGAAAATTCTTTTAAACGGACAGATTCAAGGCCTCAGACGGTGCGATATCCGGCCGGTCCCGGCATGGGGAATCTTTACGCCGGGAAGATTTGGCGCCGCAAAGTGCCGCGCCGAACAAATCGAAGGAACTCCCGACAATACAAATAACTTGTAAGCAAATAATTAGTAACGATGACCTAACGGGATCGTATAACGGGCGATTGCTCCCCGGAGGCAGGCGGATGAATTTTCGGTCGTCGCCTCCACCCCTTCCGCACCGGCCGCGCCCCACGCCTATCCTACCCCGTTTAGCTTCAACGCCCTGCCTATCCGTAAAGGTCCCTTGTGAATAAAAACCAGGGATTTTCGGCATCACAGACCACATTTCCCCAATACCCCCATGTATCTTAAACGCCCTCGCACCGCTATTTCGGCCTCCGTCCTGCTTGCCCTCGCCGCCCCTGTCCTCGATGCGGCGGCGCTGACCTGGGATATCACCTCGGATGGCGCCACGATCACCCCGGGCACCGGCAACTGGAGCCTGGTCGACGCCAACTGGAACAACGCCGGGACCAACGAGGCCTGGTCGCAGACCAGCGGCACCGTGGCCACGAATAGCGCGCTATTCGCCGGCGCCGACGCGGCGGCCGATTCCTATGAGATCACTTTGTCCGAGCCCTTCGCCACCCAAGGTGTGACCTTCAACAACACGGGCTACAAATTGTCCGGCGGGGCGATCTTCCTTGGCAACAGCCCGACGACCACCATCACCAATTACTCGGTGACGGTCGCGGCGGGAAAAACCGCGACTATCAACTCGAACATCTCGGGCTATAACGCGGCGGCAACCTTTACCGTCAACCTCGCCAGCGTGTTGAATCTCGGGGGAAATCTGGATACGATCCAAGGGCGATTCGCGGGCGACGGCACCTTGAATATAACCGGCGGAACGTCCACCCTCAGCCAGACGAATTTCAACACCAATATAATAAATCACACGGGCGGAACAATCACCCTCCAGGCCACGTCGTTAAACAATATCGGCTTCGCCAACGGCAAGAACACCAGCTATACCATTTCGGGATCAGGCGTCATCAACGCGCCAAGCAACGGCATCGTCGTGGGCAGAACCAGCAATCTCTCCCAAACCACGACGCTCACGGTTCAAGCGGGGGGCGCCATCAATATCGGCACAGTGGGCGCGGGGCGGCTTTTTCTCACCGGTGGCGTGGCCAATAACAACTTCTCTAGCGCCTTGATCGACGTTCAGGGCGGCGCGCTCACCGTGGGCGCGGGCGGCTCCACCCATAATATTACATTTTTCAACAATGGATCCCTGGCCAACCGAACCGCGGTCCTGAAGGTGTCCGGAGGCACCGTGACCTCCAACGGCATCCAATTTGGCGGACCGACGGCGGGGTCGACGACCTACGACGCGACGTCCAGCGCCGCCATCCAGCTGACCTCCGGCAGCCTTTACGTGGGCGCCGCCGGCATCACCCGAACCTCCGGCGCAACCTCTTTGCCGGTGACCATCCAGCTGTTGGGCGGCACGCTCGGGGCCGCCCAGAACTGGTCGTCCACCCTTGATTTTAAACTCGGGGAGGTCGGTCCCGCCATCCAGGCGGCCGACAGCGCGGGGCTGGCGCGCAACATCACGCTTTCCGGTGTTCTTTCCGATGACACCGCCGCCGGTGGGTTTACCAAAACCGGGGCGGGAGTCCTTACCTTGTCCGGGGCGAACACCTACTCGGGGGCGACCACGGTGAACGAAGGCGTGTTGGTTTTTGGCAAAAAGATCGGTAGGTCGACGGCATCCACCGTGTCGGTCGGCGCGACCGCCGGCATCGGCTTTGGTGTTCACGAGTCCGACACGACCTATTTCTCGAAGGCGGAGACGGCCGCCATCTTCAACAATCCGGCATCCTCCGGCTTTACGCTGACCGCGGGTGCGGGGATCGGGATGGATGTTGATAGCGTGGCCGTATCGGTTGATCAAACGGAGGTTCTCTCGGGCTCCAGCTCCTTGGTGAAGTCCGGCTCCGGCACGCTGATCCTTTCCGGCTCCAATACCTACACCGGCCTCACCACGGTGAGCGCGGGCGACCTGGTGGTGAACAATGCCAACTCGCTGGGCTCCAACGCCGCCGGAGCGGTGGTCCTGAACGGGGCGCGCCTGGCCTTGAGCAACACCACGGTGACCGGGGAAAGCATTTCTATCACGGGCAACGGCGGCACCGGATCGCTGGGGGCGTTGCGGGGGGACTCGGGTTATAGCAAATGGGCCGGGCCGATTTTGATTTCCGGCGCCGCGACGCTTCTTGATACGCGCATCGGTGCGTTATCCAACGCGACCCTCGAAATCGCCGGGGTGATCGATGACGGCGCATTGGATCAACGGCTGATCTACCGCCAATCGGATAGCACCGCCAAGATTATCGTTTCCGGGGCCAACACCTACTCGGGACCCACTTCCGTGGCCGGCGGCGTGGTCGAGATATCATCGTTCAACAGCGTGGTCGGAGGCGGCCCGAGCAGCAGTCTGGGCGCTCCGATCACTCCGGAGAACGGTTTGGTCGTGATAAGCTTCCTCAACGTGGACGGCCACCTTCGCTACCTGGGAGCCGGTGAGACCACGGACCGGACCATCGGGATCGGCAACGGGACAAGCGCCACCAACTTCGCCAACGCGACCCTCGAGCATAACGGGACGGGCGGTGCGCTCGTCTTCAGCGCGCCGATTTTTAACGTCGCACAGGCGGGTGTGACCGCCACGTCGCCGCGCGGTCTTGTTTTAAGTGGTTCCAACTCCGCCTTGAACACCATCTTCGGCGTCATTCAGGACAATTTGGTCGGCGCCTCCGGAACGGCGGCGATCACGCTCACCAAGCAGGGCTCCGGGACATGGATCCTGGCGGGAGCAAACACCTACAGCGGGGCCACCACGGTAAACGAAGGCACCCTGACCTTGGGCGCGAGCGGCGTTTTGCCGGACGCCTCCCCCGTGCTGCTTGGCGCCGGCTCCCTGCGCGCCACCGCCTCCGAGCCGGAAACGGCGGCGACCCTGGATGTGACCGCCGCCGGTTCGATCGAGCTGGTCGGCGGAGCGCGCCTGGTCTTCGCCGATAGCAGCGCGGTCGACTGGACCGGCGGCACCTTGGCGATCCAAGGCGATTTTGTCTCCGGTTCGTCGTTGCGCTTCGGAACCACCGCCGCCGGGTTGACCGCCACCCAGCTCGGCTTGATTTCCGGCGCCGGCCTCACCGGGTTCGCCCTGGATGCCGACGGCTTCCTTACCGCCACGAGCACGGAAAGCCCGGGCTACTCCACCTGGGCCGATGATCCCGCCAAGGGCAATATCCCGGGCGAGCCGGAAACCGGCGACTTCGATGCGGACGGTATCTCGAACCTCCTCGAATATGCCTTGGGAACGAATCCGCGCGTGGCCGGCACTCCGGCCGGCCTGCTCACCGGGAGCAGCGTGACTTATGTGAAAGGGGCCGATGCCATCGCAAATGGCGACGTCTCCTGGACGATCGAAGCCTCGACCACCCTCGCCGCCGATTCCTGGTCCGAAGTGGTTACCCAAGCGGCCGGCAACGCCTCGCCGACCATCTCGCACGTCTATACTCCCGGCACTCCGGCGAGGCAGTTCTTCCGCCTCAAAGTGAGCCGGCTACCCTGAGCCGATGGCCTGACGGGCCCTCCCGGTCTTCCCTCGCCGTGCTTCGTTGACGATCCGAAGGAGAACCGCACGGAATTTGGTCCCGGACGCGGATAGTGATTGATTCGCGCCGGGCCGGCCGGCAATTTTTCCGGCTCTTCAAGCGGACGCCTAGCTCAGTTGGTTAGAGCACATCCTTCACACGGATGGGGTCACAGGTTCGAGTCCTGTGGCGTCCACCATGTGTCCGGCCCGTCTCCGCAACCTTGCGGGACGGGCTTTTTGTTGCGGCTGCGGCCTGCGGAGGCGGACATAAAAAAACCGCCTCCGGAAGGAAGGCGGTTTGAAGGGGGTTCTCGGTCTCGTCGCGGCTTA
>CAMDHP010000047.1 GCA_945898185.1 Akkermansia muciniphila
CTGATTGCGTGGCGAATCAGCGAGCCTTCTGAATGAGCTCGATCTCGTATCCTTCGGGGGCATCAAGAAAGGCAATGATGCTGCCACTGCTGGTCTTGGTGGGTCCGTCGGAGAGCGGATAGCCCTTGGCTGCTGCGGCGGCGGCGAAGACCTCCAGGTTCTCGACCTCGAAGGCGAGGTGGGTGAGGTCGGATTGCACCTTCACCGGCTCGGCACCGGCGGGCATCTGGCAGAGCTCAATTTCCTCGGCCGAATTTGGCGTGGTCAGAAAAACCAACTGCGCCCCTCGGGGCGAGGTGTGGCGGCGGGAGACGGCGAGGCCGAGCGCCTCGGTGTAGAACTTGACCGAAGCGGCGAGGTCGTTGACGCGATAACGGGTGTGGAGGAGGCGGAGAACGGTGGGCATGGTGGTGCGTATGCTGAGTGACTAATGTCGAATGACCAATGCCGAATGTGCGGAAGTGCTGGAAGCGACGGACGCGGCTACTTGGCGGCGGCGTCTTCCTTGGCTTTGATCTCTTCGAGTCGTTTGGTGGTGAGGAGTTGGAAGCTGCCGCCGTTGCGCTTGGCGGCCGCCGTGAGGTTGGTGATCGCGGCAGCGGGTTTCTCATCCGGGCCGACAAAGAGGAATAGATTTAGCGTCGGGCGCTCGGGCACAAGCGCGCGCTGAACGCGGGCATAGTGGGCGTAGAAATCATTCCAAGTCGCTTGCTCATAGCTGATGACTCGAGTGTAGGGGACACTGATTCGTTTACCGTCCTTGTCCGTCCAACCGGTCCCGTCGAGGCGAAGCGAGGCGCCGTTCTTCCTGAGCGCCGCCTGGATATCGGGCCGTTCGAGTTCGCCAATCCAGCGCACGACGATGGGCTCCTTTTTTTCGGCGAGGAATTTTCGATTGAGGGCGGCGAGTTCGCCGGAAGCCTTGGTATGAGCGCGGTCACGCGCGGCGCGCACGGCGCTACCTTCGAGGCCGATCTTTTTCATCTCCTGGTCAAAATCTTCCAGTTCTTTCTTCTGCTCCGCGCGGCGTTTCTCGAGATCATCTTCGCTAACCCTCCTACTCGTGCGTCCGCCGCTGGCGGTGATAACGTAGATGGTGTCGGGTTGCTGCTCCAGTGCCACCTGGACGGCGCGGCCCCAGAAGGGGGGCAGGAAGAGCGGGTCCACGCCGGCAGATTCCGGCAAGGGCTTGGCCCGGACGGCGAGACGGCTGGCGGCCGAACTGGGGCCAAACCTGCCAAAGGTGGCGTTCACCGGGCTCATCCATGCGAAGAATTCTTTTTTCACCTCGCTGGTGGCGGGCGAGAGCTCGCGTTTGAAGCTGTTCAAGGTAACGGAAGCATCCTCGTTGCCGGAATCATAGCCGAAAAGCATGACATTGAATTTGGCGGACGGGGGGAGGCGGCCCACGAGACGCATGATCTCCTCGCGAATGATGGCGAAGGCGCGGAAGCCACCTTTCCGGGGCTCCATGATCTCGGCGCTGGTATCCACCACGAAGACGATATTGGAGGCGTTCTGGCTGGTGGAACCGAGGAAGCTGAGCGACATGAAACCGCGGCCGCCGAGGCCGGTGCCGCCGCCGAGCGAGGTGGACATGCCGGAACCGGCTCCCAGGCCGACGCCCGAGCCCATGCCGCCGAAACCGCCGAAACCGCCCGCGCCCATCGAGGGCAGGTCAGGCATGGCGGGCATCTGGAGGGCGGTCTCGGAGGTGGAGAATATACGATTGGCCGAGACGGGGCTTTGGGAGGCGCTGCTGGCACCGCCGCGACGGGCGACCTGGAGGCGGTGCTCGACTTGCTTGTTAACGCTTTCGGACTGGTTGCTGGCCTCGAAGGTCTTCTTTTTACCGCCACCGGATTGCTGCACGACGATGGCGGCGGCACCGCCGATGAGCAGGACGTGAACGATCACGGTGACGACCAGCGGCATGCTCGAGGTGATGCGGCGGTAGAGATTCTTCTTTTTCTGAACGGCGGCGATGTGCTCGGCCGGGGTCTCTTCGGCGGGCGCGGGGGAATCGGGAAGATCAGACATGGGGCGGAGTGGGGGCTCAGGGCCCTTCTTCGTCGGCGGTGAAAGTCACGTTGGTGACGCCCGCGACGGCGAGGGAGTTGAGCACGTCAATGGTGCGGTAGTAGGGCGAGTCCGGGTTGCTGATGAGCGTGACCACGAGCTTGGATTTGGCAGCGTCGCTGGAGGCCTTTAACTGGCCGAGCGTGCTGGTGAGCTGGGGCAGATCGCGGCTGGTCGGGGAGTCGTAAATCTCGTCGTTGAGCGAGACCTCGCCGTCTTCAGAAACCTGCAGCATTTGCTCGTCAACGAACTCAGTGGGCGTGCCGGCGACGGACATGCCGGGGAGCTTGGTCTGGAGGATTTGCTCGATGCGGATCTGCGCGGCCAGCGACATGAAAAACACTAGGATCACGAACACCACGTCAATCATGGGCGCGATCTGGAACCCGACGTCGGGGTTGGAGGCTTGGACGGGTAGTTTCATGCCGAAATTAAGATTAAGAGGAAAGTTGAAGTTGAAGGGGGCGGCTGCGGGGCGGGAGGAGAAAAAGAAGCGTGGGTTCGGGCCTTAAACTTGTATCTTCATCTCGGCGCGCGAAGCGCGCCGTCATCGGGCGACGGTGGCGAAGGTGACGTCCACGATGCCGGCCTGGGCGGCGGCGTTGACGATGGCGTTAATGTAGCGGACAGGCGTCTCGCCGTCGGCGCGCACGAGCACGCGAACCTGGGGGTTGGACTTTTTGCGGGCGGTGAGGGTGGCGATCGTATCCTCGGGCTGGACCACGGCTTCCTCATAGCTGGTGATCGCGCTGAGGGTGTCGGCCTTCCAGGCCACGTTGAAGACGAGCTCGCCCTCGGAGTCCTCCTTCTTGTTGGCATCGGCGGCGACGGGCACCTGGATGCCCGGGTCGTAGCGCGCAACCGACGAGGTCGCGATGCTCATAAAGAAAATGAGCAGCACCAAGAGAACATCTATCATCGGCGCGATTTGAAATTCGGGCTCGCCGTCGCCACCGCCACCACCGCCTGCCATGTTGGTAAAGGGTTAAGGTTGAAGATTAAGTTTAAGGGAAGAGCGGCCGGGGTAGGCTCAGGATTGGGCGGCGGGGGTGTTGACGGGGGCGGCGCCAGTGATCCAGTTCGGAGTGGCGGCGACGTGTTCGCCACCCTCGAAGGCGACGTCCTTCATGTGCTCGTAGGGGTAGCAGCGGAAGAGGTCGTTGATCGCGAGGGAGAGCTCGTGAATCTGGTGGGAGACGCGGTTGCGCAGGAGATAGTAGAACACGAAGGCCGGGATGGCGACGGCGAGACCGGCGGCGGTAGCGTGCAGCACGTGGCCGATGGCGCCGGAGAGTTTGGAGGGATCGGCGGCTCCGGCGGCTCCCATCGCGGCGAAGGCCTGGATCATACCGACCACGGTGCCGGTTAGGCCGACCATGGGCGCGATGACGCCGATGACGGAAAGGTAGGCGATCTTGTTTTGGAACTTGGAATTCTCGCCGATGATGGCGGCGCCCATAGCATCTTCGGATGCGGTCTTGCCGCCGGTGGCGTGCTTGATGCCGGCGTGGGCGACCGAGGCGACGGAGCCGGAGTTCGCTGCGCTCCAAGCGTAAGCACCGTGGTAGTCGCCGGCGCGGAAGTAGGTGCGCAGGGTATCAAAATCAGCGGCAGGAACGAACTGTTTTGAGCCGCTCTTCAGGTAGAGATCGATGACCAGATAAACGATGAGCCCGGAGCAGGCCCAAAGCGGAAGGATGAAGGGCGAGGAGAGTTCCTGGAGGAGGCTGACGCTCTTCACCGTGGTGGGAGCGGCAGCAGCTTGGGCGAGCAAGGCAAGCGGCGTGGCGGCGAGAAGGGATGCAAGGGTAAGAACGCGTTTCATGGGCTGGGTTTTGAGTTGAGAGAGACGGGTGGCGATGGGTTGGAAAAAAAAGGGGAAACGTAGCGGGAAATCAGAGATTAAATTCCTTCTTGGCCTGGGTGGCCTGAAGGGTGGTGGGATAGGTGTCTATTAAGTCGAGGGCGGAGCGTTCGGCGCGACTGGTGTCGCCGTAGCCCCTGTAGGCGCGGGCGGCACCGAGGAGGGCGGCGGGCATGAGCTCGTCGAGGGTGCCGAAAAAGGCGGGGACGCGGAGGTAGCATTCGAGTGCCTCGAAATGCGCGGCGCGGGCGGCGGCGAGATCGCCGCGCAACAGCCAAGCGCGAGCCTGGACTGCGGGGGTCGCCTCGCGGACGATTTGATCGAGCATGACGTTGGCGAGGGCCTCCTTGCCGGCCCGGGCATCGAGCTGGGCAAGGGCAAGCTTGGCGGTGCCGGTTACATCGGGACCGAGCCCGCTCTGCATTAATTCGCGGGCGGCTGAGCTGATCGCGCTGTTGTCGGTGTCGAGCAAGAGGGCCTGGAGGCGGAGTTGGGCGGCGAGCGGCCAGTGGGAGCCGGGGACTTTTGCGAAAGGCGCGAACTGGCGGTAGATGGGTTCGATGAGCTTGAGCGCGTCCTCGCCGGAGCCGGCCGTGATGAGTTTTTCCGCTTCATCAAGTGCCTCGGGTTCGGGGAAATCGAGGCGGGCAATGTCGGCGAGCGGATAACGCCGCTCGAAGGAACCGCCACCGGGAATGGCGACCTGCTGGATGAGCGCGCCGGAGCCAAGGGTAACTTCGGCAGCGATGAGGGCGGTGTTGTCCTTCAGGATGTAGCGCTGGGCGAAGGCGGCAGGCAGCATGCCTGACAGACAATGACCGATGACCAAGGAGAGGAAGAGGCGGGGGCGCGGAGGACTCATGATTTTGCGGGAGTCGAGATGACGGCGGGCGCTGCGGCAGGAGTGCCGGGCGCGGGAGGGAAGGCGGCGGCGGGGAGTCCCGCGGTGGCCTTCAAGTCGAGGCCTGCCTTCCATTCGGGATAGGATTGGAGCTGGTCGCGGAAGGTAAGCATGCGCTCGATGGTGTTACTGGCCTCCTGAGGTTGCTTGAGCTTGATAAACGTCTCAGCGGAGCGAAGATAAGACTTCGCGACCCAGGCGGGGAAGCGTTTGTAGGAGAGATAAACGCGCTGGTAGTGGGCCTGAGCCTTGGCCAGGTCGTCGGGTGTGCCGCGTCGGGTGGCGAGTTCGCCGAGGTTATAAAGGGACTCGGCGGTGGCCTCGCCGCGCCAGGAGCGGTTGCCGGCAACCTGCTCGAAGAGTTCTTTGGCAGAGTCGAGTTTGCCGAGGAGGGCGAAGGCGCGGGCGCGGCCGAGGGTGGCCTCTTTTAATTTAAACCGTGCACCGGCGACATCGATCGCGGCGTTGTAGCGGTTGAGGGCGTCGTAACCATTGCCATCGAGCAAGGCGATGTCACCGAGGCCAACGTAGCCGTAGTCGGCGAAGATGGATTTGGGATGGGCGGAGATGATTTGCTCGTAGAACTTTTTAGCGATCTCGGGCTGGCCGAGCGCGAGCAGGGCGTCGCCGACCTTGCCGAGGATTCCGGGAGGGAGTTGATCGGGCGCGTAATTGGAGGCGATCTTGCCGAGCAACTGGTCCCGCAAGGGCTCGTTCTTTCGCAGGGATGCGATCTCGGATTGCACGAACAGCGCGCGGGCCTGGGCGGTGGGGTTTGTGCGAGTATCGCCAACGAGGATCAACTGGCTGACGCGCGCGAAAAGAGTTTCCTCGGCGATGGGCTCGGGTTTGGGCTCGCCCTTTTTGACCCGCGGCGGGCGGGCGAGCGTGGCGGCCATCTCGACAAGGAGGCGCTCAACGTCGCCGCGCGAAGGGTCGTTGACGTAGCGGCGGGTGATTTGGGAGACGAGTTCGAGCGCCTCGTCGAATTTGCCCTCTTTGTTGCGGATGCGGCTGATCCAGTAGGCGGCGTTGATGACGAAGGGGTGGTCGGGCTTCTCGGCGGCGAACTGCTCCCACATGGCGACGGCGGCATCGAACTCGCGACGGGCTTGGTAATGGCGGTTTAACTCGTCGAGCACGTAGCCGAGTTGCTCGTCGGAGAGCTGCAGGTTGAGCGCCTCATGGTAGGATACGATGGCTTCGGATATATTACCGAGGCCGGCCAGCGCGTCACCGTGGAGGGAATGGATCTCACCACGCTGGGGCTGCTCGGGGGGGTAGTCGGCGAGCCACTTTACGCAAAGTTCTGCGCAGGTTTTGTAGTCTTCGCGCGAATAGGCGGTGGCGGCGAGCCGGTAGCGGGCGTCGGGCACGAAGCGGCCCTCGGGGAAGTCTTTTAAGTAGACGATGATTTGTTTCTCGGCCTCGCCGGAGCGGCCTTCGGCGAGATCGGCCATGGCGGCAAGGTAGCGGGCCTCTTCAATGAATTTGCCTTGGGGAAAATCCGTGGCGTAGGCGACGGCGGTTCCCTTGGCCTCAGGGTAGCGGTTGAGCGAGAAAAGGGCGTTGGCGCGCATCAGGCGTATGGGCTCGGCGAGCTCGCCGGCGGGGTAGTTGTCCATGGCCAAACCGAGGAAGGTGAGCTGACCTTCGAGGTCATTGCGCGAGCCCGCGGCCATGGCGGCGAGGTAGAGCGCCTGGGGGCCAAACTTGGAGCCGGGGAACGCGCGGGTGAAGCGATCCACGGAGTCGCGGACTTTTTCAAAACGGCCGGTGTCGGCGTAGCAGCGGATGAGGCCGAAGAAGGCGTTCTCGCGTTCGGCGGATTCGGGGTAGTTGGCGAGGAGGTCCTCGAAAAGAAGGGCGGCTTCCCAAGCGCCGCCACGTTCCTGAAAAGTGTAGGCGAGACGGTAACGAAGGGTGGCGTCGTAGCCGGGGAGTTTCTCGACTTGGTCGAGGGAGGCCTTGGCTTGTTCGAGGCGGGAGTTGAGGCGACGGATGGCGTCGGAGTCGGTGGCGGAGGGCCTGGTGATGGCCTCGATGCGGGCGAGCGCGCGCTCAAGGGCGGCGTTACGTTTCTTCTGCTCGAAGATGAGGGCGTCGCGCATGGTGATGGCGCGGAACGCGGCGAGCGCGCCGGCGTTGTCGCCGCCCTTCATGAGGGCGTCGCCAAGCTGGAGAGAGAGGATGTTGAGGCCCGCGAGATTGTCCACGAGGGCGAGGTTGCCACGGAGCAGACCTAGCCCGCGGCGGGCGTCGGCGCTGTTACCGGCGCGGACGTGGAGGGCAACGAGGGCGAGGGCGGCATCGGCCCAATCGCGATCGCGGGCGGAGGTGGCGAGGAGACGGTTGTAGGTCTCGATAGCGACGGGGAGTTGGCCGGCCTGGTTGGCAGACATGGCGCCGTAGAGCAGGGCCTTGTCGCGATAGGTGATGGACTCCTCAGCGGCTTTGAAAACCGGGATGGCCTCGGCGTATTTTTGCTGAAGCGCGAGGGAGAGGCCCTGGATCATGCGGGCCTCGGCTTGGGCGGCGGGGCCGACGGAATCGAGTTTCTCGATGGCGGCGCCGAGTTCGGCGGCACGCGGGTAGAGTTGCGATTGGAAGTTGGCGTTGGCGGCGGTCAGCAGCAGGCGCTCCAATGTGAGACCGGAGGGAAGGGCTTCGCCGGCCTCGATGCGCTTGATAATTTCGTCGAGCAGAATGGCGGCGTCGGCGGGCTTCTTGGCCTTGAGGTTTAGCTCAACCTCGGCGAGCTGGTTCGCAATCGGGATGGTGACCTGCGCGAAAGTGGGGATGGCTCCCGAAAGGGTAAGGAGCGCGAACGCGAACTTTAGGAAATTAAACAGGGGACCAGCGACGGTTCTGCGGGGCAACGACATAGAGGCGAGGAAGATGGCTAGCTCGGAGCGTGACGGGGTCAATACCTTGATTAATATGTTTCTATAAATCCTTTTCATCGGGCCGCGCCGGCGGCCAGAGAGAGCGTTTGGTAGCGGCGCACGCCGAGCAGAGAGGGGTGCCAGTTGGCAACATCGGGGTGGAGCAAATGGGTGCGTGCGCCAAAAAAGATCGGGGCGATGGGCGCATCGTCGAGCAGGACGCGCTCGGCTTGCTGAAAGAACTCAAACCGCGCCGTCGGTTCGGTGGTGGTGGCGGCCCGCGCGATGAGCGCATCATAGGCGGCGGAGCTCCAGCCAGTCTGGTTATTGCCGCCGCCGGTCAGGAACATGTCGAGGTAAGTGTTGGGGTCGTTGTAGTCTCCGATCCAGCGAGCCCGGGCGATATCGTAGCGCAGTCCCTTCATTGAATCCAGGTAGACGCGAAAATCCTGAGCCACGAGCGTGACCTCAATGCCGAGTTGGCGTTTCCACATGGCCTGGATAGCGGAGAGGATCGTGGTGTTAATCGCATCGGTGTTGAGCAGAAGCTCGAGGCGCGGGAAGCCCTTGCCCTCGGGGAAGCCGGCGGCGGCGAGCAACTCGCGCGCGGCAGCGGGGTCGTGTGGCTGGCGGGCCACGCACTGGTAGCCGCCAGTGCCAGACGGAGTGTGGTGGAAGGCGGCGACGCGCGAGCCCTGCAACACCGAGGCGGCAATGGTTTCGCGATCAATCGCGAGAGCGAGGGCGCGGCGCACCCGCACATCCGCAAGGGGCGGACGGGTGACGTTAAAGCGCAGATAAAAGGTCTCGAGGAGCGGGTCCACCCGGAGGGGCGAGGGCTTCGCGGCCCGATATCCGGCGATTCGGTCAGGCAACAAATCATAAGTGGCATGGCGCTGCCCGGCGCGGTAGGCGGCCTCATCAGCGGGAATGTTGTCCGTGGGGAAGAAGATGACGCGCTTGGGGCCGGTCGCGGGATCCGAGTAATGGGAAGTTTGGCGAGTGACCTCGATGCGGTCGTTCGGCGCCCAGACGGCGAGACGGTAGGGGCCGTTGCCAATGTAGTTCTCCGGGCGGGTCCAAGCCGTGCCGCGCTGGTCCATTCTTCCAAACTTCAAAATGGTCGGAGGATGCACCGGGAACCAGGCTTGGTGGGCGGCGACAGCCAGCAAATAGGGCGTGGGCGCGGCGAGTTCGATGATCAGCGTGCGTGAATCGGGCGCGCTCACGCCGACGGTGCCAAAATCGGTGGACTTGCCGGTGTTAAATGCCTCCGCACCGCGAATAGGGAAGAGCATGTAGGCGTATTCCGAGGCGAGGGTAGGCCGAAGGATTCGCTCGTAAGAAAACACAAAATCGGCGGCAGTGACTGGCTCGCCGTTTGACCAGCGACCCTCGGGCCGGAGATAAAAAGTGTAACGTAGTCCATCGGCAGATACGTCCCAACTCGCCGCCGCCGCTGGCACCGGTTCGCCCGTGGCTTCATCAATAGCGGTGAGTCCCTCGCCGAGCGCGATGATGATGTTAAACTCGGTAAACGCGGTGGCGAGTTGCGGATCGAGATCGCCGGGCTCCGCACCGTTACCCAGCAGCAGCGTCTGCGTAGTCCGAGCTGCCACGACGGGAGTTTCGCGGGGCCGGCACGCGGTCCCGAGCAGTGCGAAGGCGAGTGCGATAGAAACGACAGGGAAGGAGCGGACGAGGGAGAGTGCGCGCATACTCGAATTGTGAAGCTGGCCACAGATCCGCCGCATGGCGAGGCTGGGCTGCGTTGCGCGGTTGCCTTGTGCGCACCCCCCGGCACCGTGCAAACCATGAAATGGTATTTCGTGCAGGACAGTCAACGTATCGGCCCGGTCGAACGGGATACGCTGGATGCGCGCATTCGAGACAGCACGGTGCAGGCCGATACGCTCGTCTGGCGCCCGGGCCTTAACGACTGGCGCTGCGCAAGCGATGTTGCCGAACTGGAAGTGCCGCCGTCGCTGCCCGCGATGCCTCCGTCCCTTCCGGTCGCCGGCGAGACGATTGCTGCCAGCGAGACCCACGCCGAGGAGCTCCGCGCCTGGGCCGAGGAGAGTGCCGCCGCACGCGAACACGCCGGAACGACCGCAGCGGAAACCATCCGCTCGGAATTCGGGGGATTTTGGCCGCGCTTTGCTGCAAAGATGATCGATTTTATGCTCCTGCTCGGCATCGGGCTGCTGCTTGCCGAAGCGGTCGCGGCCCTTTTCTACGAGGGCACCATCCCGATGCCACCGGACTGGCGGGGCTTCTTGCGCGCGCAGGGCATCATGTCGCTGTTCAACGCCGCCGTCACCATCGGGTTCTCGGTGTATTTCATCCGTCGCTTCGAAGCGACACCCGGCAAACGTATGCTCGGCTTGCGCGTGGTTCGGTCCGATGGCTCGCCCGTAGGAGCCGGTAAAATCATTCTGCGTTACTTCGGCGAGCAGCTCAGCTCGATACTCTTTCTTTCCGGCTACGTCATGGCCGCCTTCGACGAAGAAAAACGCACCCTGCACGATTACCTTTGCGACACCCGCGTCATAAAGGGCGGACGTCCTCCGCGTTGATTTTCGTCGCAAGCTAGAAAACACCCGAAGGCCAAGACCCCGCTCGACTCCGCTCGCGACGGTCAAGGTCTGCCTTGCCCCGATTTCGTCACCGCCCCGGGCCCTTCACCTACATGCTCACGGCACGGGCGGGAAAATCACGGGCTCCGATGTTTTTCCCGCTTCATTCTCTTAGCTTTAACCTTCACCACGTATCTTCAATCCTACGACACGCGTTCATCCGCCCAGTGATTTGATCGGCGATTCAACTTTTACTCAAAACCATCGTATGAAATCCCCCCACAACTGGAAATTCTACCGTATCGGTGGTCTCGATCAGGCTGCCCTAGAAACCGGCGCAGACCTAGCCAACCTCAAGCACCTCGACCAAAAGCTCTGGGTCGCTCTCTCCTGCCCGGTTAAAGGCCTGGAACTCGACGAGAAAACCCTCGCCCTCATTGATACCGACCGCGACGGCCGCATCCGCGTCCCGGAGCTTCTCTCCGCCATTGAGTGGTCCAGCCTCGTCCTAAATGACCTCGGCGTCCTCCTCAAAGACTCCGACTCCGTCGCCCTCTCCGCCTTCAACACCTCTACGCCCGCCGGCCTCGCCGCCTACGCCTCCGCAAAACGCATCCTCGCCTCGCTCGGCAGGGCCGAAGCCTCCGCCATCACACTCGCCGAGGCCTCCGATACCGTCCGGCTTTTTGCATCCACCCACCTAAACGGCGACGGCGTCATCACCGCTGACTCCGCCGAGACCCCCGCTCTCAAGCTCCTCGTCGCCCAGATCATTTTCACCCAAGGCGGCGTGCCCGACCGCTCCGGCGCCACCGGCATTGACCAGGCCCGCCTCGATTCCTTCTACGCCGACGCCACCGCTTTCGCCGCTTGGCACGCCGCCGGCGCCTCCGCCGATGTGCTCACCCTGGGTGCCGGCACCACCACCGCCGCCGCCGCCGTCAACGCCGTCTCCGCCAAAGTGGACGACTACTTTTCTCGCACCCGCCTCGCCGCCTACGATACCCGCGCCCTCAACGCCTTGAACCGCTCCGAAACCGAGTATCTGGCCCTCGCCGCCAAGGACCTCTCTGTCACCGCCGCCGAGGTCGCCGGTTTCCCCCTCGCCCGTATTGCAGCCAGTCAGCCCCTCCCGCTCCTCACCGCCGTCAACCCCGCTTGGGCCGCCGCCCTCGCCGTCCTCCACGCCGCCGCCGTCACCCCCGTTTTCGGAGCCGCCAAGACTGAGCTCACCGAAACCGAGTGGACCGCCCTCAAGGCCAAGGTCGCCGCCTTCGCCGCTTGGGGCGCCGCCAGAGCCGGCGCAGTCGTCGCGCCCCTCGGCCTCGATCGGGTCAAATCCATTCTCGCCGCCAACCAGCAAGCCGAACTCTCCGCCCTCATCACCAAGGATAAATCCCTCGAGCCCGAATTCACCGCGATCGCCTCCGTCGAGAAAATCCTCCGCTACACCCGCGATTTCCGCGCCCTTTTACACAACTTCGTCAACTTTTTCGACTTCTACTCTCCCTCCCGCCTGGCGACCTTCCAGATCGGCACCCTCTATCTCGACAACCGCTCCACCGAGTTCTGCATCGGCGTCTCCGGGCCCGCCCCGCTCGCCGCCATGAGCAAGGCCTACATCGCCTACTGCGACCTCACCCGCGCCGGCTGCTCCCCGCGCAAGATCGCCGCCTGCTTCACCCAAGGCGAAAGCGACTTCCTCTTCATCGGCCGCAACGGTATTTTCTACGACCGTCAGGGCCGCGACTGGGACGCCGCCATCACCGCCATTGTGGACAACCCCATCAGTGTCCGGCAGGCCTTCTTCTCCCCCTATAAGAAGTTCGTCCGCATGATTGAAGAGCAGGCCGCCAAGCGCGCCGCCGCTGCCGATGCCGAGAACAACATCAGGCTCGCCGCCGCCGCAGAGAAAACCGCCAACGTAGACAAATCCGCGGCCTCAGCCGCCTCCCCGCCCAAGAAATTCGATATCGGAGTCATCGCCGCCCTTGGCGTCGCCGCCGGTGCACTCGGCACCGTGCTCGGCGGCCTCATCGCCGGCTTCCTCGGCCTCGGCGTTTACATGCCGCTCGGCGTGCTCGGCATCATCCTAATTATCTCCGGACCCTCGATGGCCATCGCCTGGCTAAAGCTCCGCCAGCGCAACCTCGGCCCGCTCCTTGAAGCCAATGGCTGGGCCATCAACGGACGCGTCAAAATCAACATCCCCTTCGGGACCAAACTCACCGAACGCGCCGTCCTCCCGAAGAACAGTAAACTCGACCTAAACGATCCCTACGCCGACAAAAAAGCCGCCCGCCGCACCCGCGCCACCGTCGTCATCGTCTTGTTGATCCTGACCGCGGCTACCACCGCCTTCGTCTGGTATGCGAAAGTCTGGCCCTTCGCGCCCGCCGCCTAAACCCCCGCCCGCGCTTCAACCCTTTCGCTCCCTTCAATCTCATGCCCGCCATCTCCCGCATTCCCCTGCTCCCCTGCCTGCTCGCCGCCTCCTTGCTCGCCAACGCCGCCTTCATCGCAGTCTCGTTGCGCAAGCACCCCGCCACCGGGCTTGGCGCTTTGTTAAATGTCTCCTCCCCGGCCGTCTCACCCGCCGGCAGTTCCCGCTCGTCCAGCACCTTTGATTCCCCGGCCATCCCCGCCGCTACGGTCGCACCCGAACTCGCCTCGGCACTTGGTCGCACGCTCAACACCCGCGATCCCGCCCAACTCCGCGATCTGCTCCGCGCCGCCGGCGTCGAGCCGGATCTTGTCAAAACCCTCGTCAGCGCCGCCGTCTGGCGCAGCTACGAGGCTCGTTTTAAAGCCCTTCAACCCGCCACTCCCGGCGACGAAGCCGAATGGTGGAAAGACCCTCTCAATGCCCCTCGCACCCCTGCCGAGCAACGCGCGCTGAACGAGAACCGCCAGACTCTCCAGCGTGCGCTCCAGGCCGAGCTTTCCGCCCTGCTAGGCGACCCCGATTCCACCAACGAGTTCGCCAGCAACCCCACGCTGCGCAAACGCTATGGCGCACTCCCGCCCGAGAAAGCCTCCTCCCTCCGCCGCATCGAAAAAGATTATCAGGATCTCCTCAACGAACTCCACCAAGGCACTCAGGGCTTCGAACTCCCCGCCGACCGCGAGGCCATCCGCCTGCTCGGGGCTGAACGCGAGCGCGATATCGCCGCTCTCCTTACCCCCGAAGAGCGCGCCGCCCACGATCTGCGAAACTCCCCCACCGCCAACACGCTGCGCTGGCGCGCGACCCAATACGACGCCACCGAAGCCGAATATCGCCAGATCTACGCCGCCCAAAAAGCCTTCGACGACCAGTTCTCCGATAACCGCGATCCCTTCTCCGGCGGCGGCGATAAGCCGCAGCGGGGTAAGGATTACTGGGACCGTCGCCGCGCGGCCGAACGGTCACTCAACGAGCAGATCCGCTCCGTTGTCGGCGATGAGCGCTACGTCTCCGCCCAGCTCAAACAAGACCAGGACTACACCACGGCCGTCGCCGCCACCACTCGCCTCGGGCTCCCTGCCGACACCCCTGACCGCCTCTACGCGCTGCGCACCCCGACCGCCGCCGATTCTCAGAAAATCGCCGCCAACCCCGCGCTCTCCTCCGCCGAAAAAAAGGCCGCCCTAAAGAAACTCGCCGCCACCACCCGCGCCGAAGTCCAGCGCGCCCTCGGCAAGGACGCCGCCGAGGTCTATTTCAAACGCGGGGCCATGCAATGGCTCAACCAACTCGACCAAGGCTCCCCCCTCACCCTGAGCACCGAAGGCCGCGTGGAATCCGGCACCCGGATCAAGTAGCAGCTCCTCCTTTCGGCCTCCATCAATCGACCTCAAGTTTCATCCTTTCAGCCTGAAGTCTCCGCGCTCAGGTTTCAGGCCTCTTTGTCTTAAACTTGCCCATTCATCTGCGCAGGTTTCGCGCGCCCTCGACAAGCGCGCACGCGCCGCCTTCTCTCTCGGCTGATGTCCACGCCGAAGAAAAAACCGCCTTCCGCCGCCGCCGTTTTCCGCGCCAACCCGAAAGCCGTCTCCGCGCGTATCCCAAAGAAATTATACGAGTCCCGCGCCAACGAGCTGCGCGAAGCCGTCGTCCAGCTCCAGATAGATCTTAAGCCCCAGCCTTACAAAATCCTCCTCATCATCGCGGGCGTTGCCGGGGCCGGGCGCGGCGATGTCGTCAACACCCTCTCCGGCTGGCTCGACCCGCGCGGCGTGGAGACGTTTTCCTTCCACGCCGCGACCGACGAGGAGCGCACCCGACCCTTTCTTTGGCGCTTTTGGCGCAGTCTTCCATCCAACGGCCGCATCGGCATCTACGCAGGTTCCTGGTATACCGAAACACTCTCCGAGGAGGCTAAAAATCAGAAGGACCTCGCCGCGCTCGACCAAGATCTCGCCCGCATCCGGCTCTTTGAAAAGGCCCTCGTGGACAGCGATACGCTCATCATAAAAGTCTGGCTCAATCTCGACAAGGATACCCAAGGCCGCCGTTTCAAAGCCCTCTCCGCCGATCCCCTCACCGCATGGCGCGTCACCGACGAAGATCGGCGCCACCACCGCATCTACGACCGCCTGGAGCGCACCGCTCTCAACATCCTAAAAAACACCCACCAGCCCGGCGCCACCTGGACCGTGATTGACGCCGAGGACGAGCGCGCCCGTAACCTCGCCGTCGGCGACCTCATCCTCCGCCGCTTCACCGAGCACCGCGCTCGTCTCGCCCGTCTCGCCGCCACCCGCACCCGCGCCAAACCCGACCCCCGCCCCAAACCGCTCCGTCTTTTCGGCCGCCGTCGTCTGCTCGGCCTGCCCCTCGACCAGGATCTCTCCTCCGAGGACTACGAGGAGAAGCGCGACAAATGGCTAGGCCGCCTCAATCTCGCCGTGCGCTCCGCCCAAAAAGCCGGACGCTCCATCGTCTTTATCTTCGAGGGCTGGGACGCCGCCGGCAAAGGCGGCGCCATCCGCCGTCTCACCTCAGCGATTGATGCCCGCGACTTTCGTGTGCACGCCGTCGCCAAGCCCACCGACGAGGAATATTCCCACCACTACCTCTGGCGTTTTTGGCGCCACCTCCCGCGCGATGGCCAGGTCACCATCTTCGACCGCTCCTGGTATGGCCGTGTGCTGGTCGAACGCCTCGAGGGCTTCTGTCGGCCCGACGAGTGGCGGCGGGCATTCGCCGAGCTCAACGACTTTGAGAAACAACTCACCGACCACGGCTCCATTGTAGTTAAATTCTGGATGCATATCTCGCGCGACGAACAGCTCGCCCGCTTCCGCGCCCGCGAGGTCACGGCCTACAAGCAGCACAAGATCAGCGCCGAGGACTGGCGCAACCGCCGCAAATGGGACGCTTACGAGATCGCCGTTGGCGACATGCTCGCGCTTACCGATACGCCCAACGCACCTTGGCACCTGATCCCCGCGAATAACAAGCGCTACGCCCGCCTCCAGATTCTCCGCACCGCCTGCCGCCAGATCCAGGCGATTCTCGGCGCCTGAGCCTAGCTCACGTTTAACCCTAGATTCGGCAGTCCAAACCAACCGCGAATTACGCGGATCGAGCGGATAAAATGGGATACAGAAAATACCACGAACCAAGGGAGCTCACCCCGGAGGTGATACATCGATATTTGGGATTCGTCTGGCATCCGCGTTCATCCGCGCCATCCGCGGTTTCAAATGCCGTTTTTAGGTTCACCCCAGCTCGATCCGAATCCTTGCAGGAGCGTGCTTATACGCAATTTCCGAGGCTCGACGCAGGTTCTCTCGTTGCGGGCCGGCTGGGCGTCGAGTCGTGTGAAGGCTCGCTCCTGCCTCAATCCGCAGCACCCGCTTTCGGACCGCTTCCTTCACTTCCCCGGCACTAATTCCGCCGGAGCCGGCACAGGGGCGGCGCTCTTCGGGGCACTTTCCGCTCTCGCCGCAGGCGACTCCGCCTGCGTGTCGCGCGCAATACGGCGCACATCGAAAAAGCTCACGTAAAGGACCATCGTGAACAGCAGCGCCACGAACACCGCCTGCGCGTTCATGATGAAGCCCGGTGGCAGCGGACGCCCGCGCAATTTACCAATGGTGGCGAATAGCATGTGGCCGCCATCCAGCACCGGTAGCGGCAGCAAATTGAACATCGCCAGATTAACGTTCACTAAAATCGTAAACCAAAGCACGAGCCGGATATCAATCTGCGCCGTTTGGTGAAAGCCCCGCGCGATGCCTACCGGTCCACTCAGCTTGGATGGCCCGAGATCGGAGTTAGGATTCACCAGACCGCTAAGCACCCGCCAAGTCATGGTCGCATTATCCGCGAGTTGCTTGATCGGATGCGGATGAATGAGGACGAGCGCATTTCGGTAGCGCACACCAATGCGATACGCGAGGCTTCCATCGGGATTTTTCTCCAGACGGGGCGCGACGCGCAGCTTAAGCCGGTCGCCGTTGCGCTCGACTGCGACCGTCACTTCGCGGCCTTCCGCAGCTTGCACGGCAGACGTCATGCTCTCGCGAGACAGCATAGGGGTTCCGTTCAGGGCGAGGATGACATCGCCCTTTTTGAAGCCTGCTTCTTCCGCTACCGAGCCAGCCACCACCTCGTCGATTCCCATGTCGTCCGCCGTGGAGATACCAATGGTGCGGAAGCCTTCCTCGCCAGCCAGCACCGGATAGATTTTCACCGTGGTGAAGACTCCGGCGCGTTCAATGGTCAACACCGCTTCGGGTTGGCCTTCGCTGGTGCGGCCCGATCCAGCGGCGAGGGTTTGCACCAGGCCGGACCAGTTATCCACCGCTTTACCGTCAATTTCGCGAATGATGTCGCCGGGCTGCAGGCCAGCCACGACCGCCGGGCTCTTCACCACCGTGCCGTCCGCCTGCTTCACGGTCTGTTCGACCACGCCGATCTTGGTGGTGTTCAGACTGCTCATCGTCGGCAAACCGACGCCCCAAAGAATGCAGGCCAGCACAAGCGCGAAGATGACATTGCACACCGCGCCGGCCACGAGCACCTCCATCTTCGCGCCGTAGCGCGGAGTCGGTAGTTTTTCGGCAGAATCCGCACCGCCCTCAATCGCACGCATATCGCCGAGCTGGGGCAGCGCCACATAGCCACCGAGCGGGAACCAGGAGAGGCGGTATTCCACGCCGTCCTTGCCGGTCCACTTGAAAATGGCTGGACCAAAGCCAATGGAGAAGCGCTCGATCTTAAAGCCGTGCCGACGCGCGGTCAGGAAATGACCGAGCTCGTGCACAAAAATCGAACCCCCGAAAAAGACCGCAATCATGAGCACGGACCACAGGCTGGAAGTGAGGAGAGAGATAAATTCCATGGAGAAAAAGGGGACCGGAAGACGCGAGCTTAGCTCAAACAATGAAGAAGTCTAAGAGCCGGGGATCAACGCTTCCGCCACGCGACGGGCCTGCGCGTCAACCGCCAGCACGGCGGCAAGTTCACTTGCCGCCGCAGGGGAAAGGCTCGCGAGCGTCTTTTCCACCACGTCCGGGATGCCGAGGAAGGGCAGGCGGCCGCCAAGGAAGGCTTCGACCGCGACCTCATTGGCGGCGTTGTAAATGGCCGGAGCGACGCCGCCCGCCTGCATCGTCTCACGCGCGAGACGGAGCATCGGGAAACGGCCTTCGTCGACGGGGCGAAACTCCAGTTGCAGCAAGCGATCAATAGGCAGCGCCTCATCCGTGCCGCGCGGGCCGCGTCGCGGATAAAGCAACGCGTGCTGGATCGGGAATGTCATCGATGGCGGGCACAGCTGCGCGAGCATCGCTCCATCAGTGAACTCCACCAGGCAATGCACGATGCTTTGCGGGTGAATTACCGCCGCGCATTGCTCAGGCCGCAGATCGAAGAGGCACTGCGCTTCGATGAGTTCGAGGCCTTTGTTAGCCAGCGTGGCAGAGTCCACCGTGATTTTCGGCCCCATCACCCAGTTCGGATGTTTGAGGGCGTCGGCTGGCTTCACATCGGCGAGTCGCTCCGCCGGCCAATCGCGGAAGGCGCCGCCAGATGCGGTGAGCGTGACGCGGCGCAGCTCGGCGTGGGCGTGGCCTTGGAGACATTGGAAAACCGCGTTGTGCTCGCTGTCCACCGGAAGGATTCGTGCGCTCGAGGCCCGAGCCGCCGCCATCACGAAGCGACCCGCGAGCACGAGGATTTCCTTCGAGGCGAGAGCGAGGTCCTTGCCTGCCGCCAGAGCCGCCAGCGCGGGCCGCAGGCCCGCCGTTCCAACCACGGCGATGAGCACGCAGTCCACCTCGGGCAGAGTGGCAAGCACCTCCAGCCCTTCGCTGCCGGGCGCGTGAAGTTTCACGTGCGGAGGCAAGCCCTCCTCGCGAAGTGCGGCATGTCCCGCCTCGGTGAAAAGCGCAGCGTGGCGCACCGTGGGATGGGTGTTGATGATTCGGGCGAGCTCCGCGTGGCGGCCGTGCGCGGCGACGGCCACGAGTTCGAGCTCTTCAGGGTGCGCCGCGATGACGCGCAAGGTGCTTTCGCCGATCGAGCCGGTAGCACCGAGCAAGGCGATGCGCTTGGGCCGGTGCGCTCCGCCCGAAGAGGAAAGTGTGGCGAGCGTTTTAATCACGTTGAAAGGGCTTAGGAGCTCAGCCAGCTAAACGCGAGGTAGCCGAGCGGCGCGGTCAGGATGAGGCTGTCCGAGAGATCGAACATGCCGCCGATGCCGGGGATGGTGGCGCCGGC
>CAMDHP010000048.1 GCA_945898185.1 Akkermansia muciniphila
AGGCTCATTTTTGTTTCAGTTTTTTCCACGAATATGAAAAAGGGTATTCCGCAGACGGTTGCTTCAGATAGAATCCAACAAGGGAAACAATCTGCACCGTCTCCCATTTCGAATTCGGGTTTGAACCTTGAATAGAGAGGTCAATAGGATTCCAAATTCCCGGAACTTCTACTCTTACTGTCCCCCATGCCATCCGCCCGGAATCATTTTTGATTTGAACAACGAGGTAGTTTTCGGTTCCCGAAAATAAGGGGGCGCGGTAGGATTCTGGTTCTATAACCATTGCACCTGCATACGGGGCAGTGGTGATGGTCGCCCGTATCTCCGGCTTCTGTGCAAAAGCGGAGATGGATGAAATTAAGCCCAGTAGGATTATGAGAAACGATTTCATATTTTCTGCCTAACGTTAAAAGTGAGCCGCGAGCATGACTGGCGCGTTTTGTGCAGCTCGGAGCACAATCCGTGACGGCCATGCTAGCGGCTCCAGTGCCTTGTAAGGCCCGTATTCCTTTTTATTCCAATCAGTTCCTGAACTTCTAGATTGGATTTGGATTGGTTCGTCATGGATTGGATGGTTTTTAATCTGTGGCTTTAATTTGGTGGGCCATGTAATATCGGGTTATAGTTAAACGACCAAACCTTAGCGGTAAACTCTCGGAGCTCTTTTCCTTCTTTCGAGTCCAAAGTCAAAAATAGTGACCATGTTCCACTGCCAATTGAGCGAACTCTTTTCCCTTCGCTGTTTAATAAATAAATTCGATCTCTAATATATGGAAACTGCTCTGCAATATCATAGTCATGGGACTGGAGCTCTATTCTGTATTTAATATTCTTGGGGCCAATTGCATATGACTCGTTCGCGATGATCTTAATTTCTTTAGCTTTATTGGATGGGCCAAGCTGTTCCATGAAATAGCTCCCATTTACGGACAAATGCTCAAATTCACGGGCTCCTGTAATGTCATATTGCTCTAACGGCAAGCATCCCGAGAGCAGGAATAGAAGCGTGAGCAGTGTTATCGGCATTCTCATTTTTTCCTAACGTAAAAAGTGAGCCATGCGTATTCTTGGCGCGAATCGTACCCGACCGAAGGGAGGAAAAGCACGATTCGTGATAAGCATACGCATTGGCTCCGCTGCTTTGTTAGGCAAATTTCTCTAACGCATTAGACTGATTTATTTTCGCGAAATAGTTTCGATTTTGCCTCACGAAACTCGGCTGACGAAACAACGCGAGTCTTCTTAACAAACCCATCTATATTAATTTCTACAATGTAGTATGGTTCGGATAAAGATGTCGAAGCGTGTTTTTCATCGATCAACGGTGTTCCCTCGACAATGTAACTCCTCTGCCCGTAAATGTATGGAAGGTAAGAAAATTTATGCGTCAATACTCCATCTACTAACGCGACCGCTCCGGGAATAGACTCAATAGCGCGATCTAACGCCTGTTTGGCGTTTGGAACTCCAGTTGGGATAATTATTATTACTTGTTTGGTATCCTCACCTGAAACCCTTGAAGTTCCGCGGCGGTATTCATTCGCTCGCGACCACTCGATATTTTTCGAGGAGATAACGGTGAAATCAATTAATCGCGTGGTGCAACCACATAGTGCGAGAGCGGCGAGGCTCGTTAAGGCGTTTAATGCTAATCGTTTATTTTTCATATTTTGTAGTTTAATTATGCGGTTTCTTGCTTACTTCCAGGTGTGGAAGAAATTGTGTTCGTATGCGATTATTAGTGCTAGTATGGTTATCTGTGTTTTCATCTTTTTGCCGAACTTGACGATATACGACTTCGCCAAGCCTAACGCCTCGCTTTTTGTCAGAAATTGATCGTTTTCTGCATACTCTGCCTAACGTTGTGTGGTCGGAAGATTTTGCAGTTAGGGTGGCTTAAGGCCGACCTAAGCGGAAAATGGTGGACTTTTTGGGGATTAGCTGTGCTTCAAAGTTCATGGACAACTCAAAGTCTGCAGCGGAATTCAAGCCCACGCAGGGGGTGCGGCGCATTTTGGCGGCGGCAGGCGTCAATCCCTCCGACAAGGATGCGTATTGGATTGGCTGGCACATGGAAAAACCCGTGAAGTATGCTCGGCAGCATTGCGAGCTTTTAGATTTGCCCGTGGCTGTAAATGCCTACCTCGCCTCGCGCCGGGTGGAGGTGCCGCCGCCCGAGGCCTGGCATTTAGTGCTTGATTGCGGATATAAGCGTTTGTCTGACGGGCGCTTTTGACTGGGGCCTGCGTTGCCGGAAAGAATATGTGCCGCTGGCACACATTCCTTCCCGTCGCCTTGGCCTCAGCCAAAATCACTCCGCCATTCTATCGCTTATATCCGCAATCAAGCACCAGCTCAGGCGGAGCAGGCGTTGACGTTTTTTGGGCGGGGCACGGAGCATTGGATGTAGGAGAGCGCCGAGAATCGCGTGCAGCGGAACCCCCACCAGCGGTCTGGGCTACAATCGGGGCCGCAGGGGTATGTGTTGCACTATCGGGTGCGGGTGAGCGGTCGGGTGGATTTTGCGCCCGGGGAAACGGGGGCGGTGTCGGCGGAGGGACCGCCGCAAGAAATGGCGGTGTGGCTGGAGACGTTGAAGCGCTCGGTGCGGCTCAACCAGTATTCGATCCGCACGGAGCAGACGTATCTGGAGGCGGTGAAGCGGTTTTTGGTTTTTACGGGGCCGGTGCCGGCGGCGGAGTTGGGGGAGGCGCAGGTGAAGCGTTATCTGGAGTATCTGGCGGTGGAGCGAAATGTGTCGGCGAGCACGCAGAATCAGGCGTTTTCGGCCTTGTTGTATTTTTTCAAGAAAGTGCTGGGGCGGGAGCTGGGCAACTTGTCGGAGACGGCGCGGGCGAAGCGGGGGCGGAAGTTGCCGGAGGTGCTTTCGCGGGAAGAGGTGCGGAAGGTGCTGGCGTTTACCGAGGGCACGCCGGGTTTGATGTTGCGGCTGGTCTACGGGGCGGGGCTGCGGCTGATGGAGTGCATACGGCTGCGGGTGAAGGAGGTGGATTTCGAGCGGAGTGTGATTTTCGTGCGCGACGGCAAAGGCGGCAAAGATCGGGTGGTGATGCTGCCGGAGTCGTTGCGGGAGGCGCTGCGCGGGCAACGGGAGCGCTTGGATGAGCTGTGGCGGCAGGATCGGGCGGCGGAGTTAGACGGGGTATGGTTGCCGGGGGCGATGGAGGTGAAGTCGCCGAATCTAGGCAAGGAGCTGGGGTGGCAGTGGTTTTTCCCGGCGAAGGGGGCGTCGGTGGATCCGAGAAGTGGCAAGAAGCGGCGGCACCATGTGCATGACAACACGCTGCACAAGGCGGTGAAGGTGGCGGTGGAGCGGGCGGGAATCACCAAGACGGTGAGTTGCCACACGCTGCGGCACTCGTTTGCGACGCATCTGCTGGAGGCGGGCACGGATATCCGCACGGTGCAGGATTTACTCGGGCATAGCAGTGTGGAGACGACGCAGATCTACACGCATGTGATGCAGAAACCGGGGATCGGGGTGCAGTCGCCGCTGGATGCGTAGGGGGAGGGCGGAGGCCTGAAACCTAAGACCTGAGACCTGAACCTAGATTCGGCAGTTCAAACCGACCGCGGATTACGCGGATCGAGCGGATAAAACAGGACACAGAAAATACCACGAACCGAAGGAACTCAACCTAGGGGTGATGCGTCGATATTTGGCAATCATCTGGTATCCGCGTCCATCCGCGTAATCCGCGGTTTCCAATGCCGTTTTTAGGCTGAAGGCGGAGGACGGAGTTTTTAACCGCGAAGGACGCGAAGGGGCGCGAAAGGGAGGAGCGGACGGAGCGGAATCGCGTGCAAGCACGCCACGGGGAGGCCTGAGGGCGGAGGGCGGAGGACGGAATCGAAACGGCGTCCGTCGTTCCGCTACGGGGCGGACGGGGAGAAAGAGTAAGAGATCTGGAGAAAGATTTTTTTGGGAGGGAAGCCTCAACGGAGGCGGGGCCAGGCGGAACGGGGGGAATACGTCTTGTCAATCAATGGTTGACTAGGGGGATTTGAGAATCGGCCGTGGGGCGGGGCGGAGGAGGGAGGGGTCGAGGAGGGCGTGGCGGCGGACCCACCCGCAGCCCCACCGGCGGCAAGGGCCGCGGCTTCGCGGAGTTTGTCTTTCTTGCTTTTGCGGTGGCCTTTGATGCCGCCGCCATCGGGGGCGACGAGCGACACCGGCGCCTCGGTCTCGACCGGCTCGAAGCCCTCGATTTGCTCGCGGGGCAGGTCGAGGGCGTGGAGTCTTTCCATTTGGGCAAAATGGGCGTGAGTGCCGGAACTAATAAAGCTGATCGCGACGCCCGTCTCGCCGGCGCGACCGGTGCGGCCGATGCGGTGGGTGTAATCCACGGCGGAGCGAGGCAGATCGTAGTTCACCACCACGGGAAGGCGGACGATGTCTATGCCACGGGCGGCGAGATCAGTAGCGACGAGCACGCGAACGGCGCCGGCCTTGAAGTCGGCAAGGGCCTGGGTGCGCGCGCCCTGGCTGAGTTCGCCGTGCAAGGCGGCGGATTCGATGCCGGAGCGTCGTAGTTTTTCAGCGACGTGTTCGGTGGAGTATTTGGTGGCGACGAAGACGAGCACACTCAGCCAGGCGTTCTCGGCGATGAGATGGAGCAGGAGTTGCGTGCGACGGGGCGGGTCCACCTCGATGGCGCGCTGGAGAATCTCGGGCTTGGTATCGGGCTCGGTCGGCACGTCGAGGCGCACCGGATCGCGCAGCAAGGCGGTGGCGAGAGACTGGACCCCCGGGGGGAAAGTCGCGGAGAAAAGCAGGCTTTGGCGGCGGGCGGGCAGGAGAGCGACGATTCGGGCGAACTCATCGTTGAAGCCCAGATCGAGCAGACGGTCAGCCTCGTCGAGCACGAGAATTGACACGGCGGAAAGCGAGAGGGCGTTGTGATCGAGCAGGTCGAGCAGACGGCCGGGGGTGGCTACCAGAATATCTGCGCCGCCGCCCAGGGCCATCATCTGGGGATTGATGGAGACGCCGCCGTAAACGACGAGGGTCTTGAGCGGGGAGGGGAGGTAGCGGGCGTATTTGCGGATGGACTCGCCGACTTGGGCGGCAAGTTCGCGGGTGGGAACGAGAATGAGTGCGCGAACGAAGCGGCCGCCCGGGCGTTGCTCGAGACTCAGGCGTTGCAGGATCGGAAGGGCGAAGGCGGCGGTTTTGCCCGAGCCGGTTTGCGCGGAAGCCCAGACATCGCCGCCGCGCAAGATGGCGGGGATAGCGGAAGTCTGGATGGGGGTCGGAGCCTCGTAGTGCCAGGCGGATACGGCGCGGAGGAGAGGTTCGGAAAGACCGAGGGCGGAAAAGGACATGGGCGGAGAGTTAAGGACCAATGACGAATGTCCAATGACCAATGAACCTAGATTCGGCAGTACAAACCGACCGCGGATTACGCGGATCGAGCGGATAAAACAAGATACAGAAAAGACGACGAACCGAAGGAACTCACCCTGGGTTATGCATAGATATTTGGCAATCGTCGGGTATCCGCGTCCACTCGCGTAATCCGCAGTTTCCAATGCCGTTTTTAGGATGAAAGAGCCAATGAAGGCTACGGCACAGCTGTCGCCGCCCGTCTTAAAAACGAGCGGCGAAGGATTCAGGGGGCCTCGGGCGGTCGATGCCGCGTCAGACGCTGAGCAGAAGGCGGGTCGGGTCCTCGATGGCCTGCTTAATCTTAAGGAGGAAAGTGACGGCTTCTTTGCCGTCCACCAAGCGGTGGTCGTAGCTAAGGGCGAGATACATCATCGGGCGGATGACGACCTGGCCGTTGACGGCCATGGGGCGCTCGTTGATCGCGTGCAGGCCGAGGATGGCGCTCTGCGGTGCGTTGATGATGGGAGTGGACAACATCGAACCGAAGATGCCGCCGTTGGTGATGGTGAAGCAGCCGCCATCGAAGTCGGGCAGGCCGAGTTTGTTGTCGCGGGCTTTTTTGGCCACCTCGCCGATGGCCTTCTCGATGCCGGCCATGTCGAGCTGATCGCAATCGCGGACGACGGGGACGACGAGACCCTTCTCGGTGGAGACGGCCATGCTGATGTCGTAGTAGTGATTTTGAACGACCTCGTCGCCGTCGAGCTGGGCGTTGATGGCGGGGACCTCTTTGAGAGCGTGAACGACGGCCTTGGTGAAGAAAGACATGAAGCCGAGCTTCACGCCGTTTTTCTTAACGAAGTCGTCCTGGTATTTGGCGCGGAGGGCCATGACGGCGGACATGTCCACCTCATTAAACGTGGTGAGCATGGCGGCCTCGTGCTGGGCGGAAACCAGGCGCTTGGCGATGGTCTGGCGGAGCTTCGACATTTTGGCGCGCGAGCGTTTGCCTGCGGGCTGGGCGGTGACGACCGGGGCGGAGTCAGGGACGGCGGCGGCGGGCGCGGAGGCGATGGCGGCGGCGATTTCCTTGGGGGTGACGGCGGCTGCGAGCATGTCGCCCTTAGTGACGCGGCCGGCTTTGCCAGTGCCGCCGACGGAGGCGGGATCGATACCGGTGTCGGCGGCGAGGCGACGCACGGCGGGGGAGGCGGCAGCGGATGCGCCCTCCTTCGCCGAGGCTGCGGAGGGTGAGGCGGCCTTGGGGGCCGCTTCAGAGGCAGGGGACGACACGGAGGTCGTCCCCCCCGAGGCGGTGTCTAGGGTGGCGACGAGTTCGCCGATTTTGACCTCGGCGCCGGTGGCGACCTTGAGGGTGATGACGCCGGCGGATTCGGCGACTCCCTCGGAGGTGATCTTGTCGGTTTCGAGCTCGAAGAGCGGCTGGTCTTTCTTGACCGTGTCGCCGGTTTTGACGTGCCACTTGGCGAGCACGCCGGAGAGGATGGATTCGCCGAGAGGCGGGATTTTGACTTCGATGATCATTCTTTAGGTGAAGTTGAAAGGTGAAGATTAAGCTAGAAATGCGGCACGCGTCGCGCGCCATCTTTGACTTAAATATTTATCTTAAACTATCGACGCGTTCAGGCGCGGAAGGCGTCGGTGAGGAAAGCGGCGAGTTCGAGTTTGTGGAGGGAGAGAGCGCCGACGGCGGGAGAAGCGGCGGCTTCGCGGCCCATGTAGGAGGCCTTGCGGCCGAAAATGCGCTCGAGCTCGGGGGCGATGTAGGACCAGGCGCCCATGTTTTGCGGCTCCTCCTGAACCCAGACTAGGTTGGCCTTGGCGTAGGTTTTGGCCAAAGCGGCAAGCGCGTCCTGGTGGAGCGGATACAACTGCTCGATGCGGACGATTGCGGTGTCCTCGATACCGTTGGTGACGCGGTAGTGGTGGAGATCGTAGTAAACCTTTCCGGAGCAGATCAGGACGCGCTTGGCCTTTTTCTGGTCGGGCAGGAGAATGTCGGGGATGATTTCCTGGAAGGAGCCGGAGGTGAAGTCTTCGAGTTTGGAGACGGCGAGCGGGTTGCGGAGCAGGCTCTTTGGGGACATCACGATGAGCGGCTTACGGAGGTCGCGCTTCATCTGGCGCCGCATGGCGTGGAAGAAGTTTGCCGGGGTGGTGATGTTGGCGACCTGAATGTTATCCTCGGCGCAGAGCTGGAGAAACCGTTCAAGGCGGGCGGAGGAGTGCTCGGGCCCCTGGCCCTCGTAGCCGTGGGGCAGGAGGAGCACGATGCCGGAGACGCGTTGCCACTTGGATTCACCAGAGGTGATGAATTGGTCGATGACGACCTGGGCGCCGTTGGCGAAGTCGCCGAACTGGGCTTCCCAGATGCAGAGCATTTGGGGGTAGTCGAGGGAGTAGCCGTAATCGAAGCCGAGCACCGCGGCTTCGGAGAGAAGGGAGTTATAAACGCAGAAACGCGCCTGGCCCTCGGAGAGATTGAGGTGGGGAACGTATTTTTCGCGGGTCTCGGTGTCGTAGAGGACGGCGTGGCGGTGAGAGAACGTGCCGCGCTCGCAATCCTGGCCGGAGAGGCGGACGGGGGTGCCCTCGACGAGCAGGGTGCCGTAGGCAAGGGCCTCGCCCATGCCCCAGTCGATCGGGCCGCCGGTGAGGGCGGCGGCGCGCTGGTCGAGGAGGCGCTTGATCTTTGGATTGGCGGCGAAGTCGGAGGGGAGGCGGGTGAGCCCCTGGATCACGGTTTGTAGGGTTTCCTTCGATACAGCGGTGGCGACGGGAGCGTGCGAATAGCCGGCTTGGAATATGGCATTGGATTCGCGGAACGGGTTGCCGGTGACGCCAGCCGAATGGCGTTTGAGCTCGGCCTGCTTGGCCTTCTCCAGCGAGGCGTCCATGGCGGCGGAGTATTCGGCCTTGATGGCATCGGCGTCGCTTTGGCTATGGGTGCCGGCGGCGATAAGCTGCGCGGTGTAAAGGGAGGAAATCTGCGGGTGGGCGGCGACCTTCTTGTAGAGCGTGGGCTGGGTGAAGGCGGGCTCGTCGGACTCGTTGTGGCCGTGTTTGCGGTAGCAATACATGTCCACCACGGCGTCGCGGTGGAAGAGACAGCGGAACTCGAGGGCGAGGCTGGTAACGAAGCAGACCGCCTCGGGATCGTCGCCATTCACGTGGAAGATCGGGGCCTCGATCATCTTCGCGACATCGGTGCAGTAGCGGGTGCTGCGGGCGTCGGCGGGAAGGGTGGTGAAGCCGATCTGGTTGTTGATGACGAAGTGGACGGTGCCGCCGGTGCGGTAGCCAGGTAGCTGGGAAAAATTGAGCGTCTCGGCGATCACGCCCTGGCCGGCGAAGGCGGCGTCGCCGTGGATAAGGAAGGGGCAGACACGCTTGCGCTCGGTGTCGCCACGGATGCGTTGGCGGGCGCGGACCTTGCCCTCGACGACGGGGTTGACGATCTCGAGGTGGGACGGGTTGGCGGCGAGGCGGATCTCGACGGTCTTGCCCGTGGTGGTCGTAAGCACGGATTCGTAGCCGAGGTGATATTTCACGTCGCCATCGCCGGCGACGGTGTGGGGGAGGTAATTTTCCGAGAATTGCTCGAAGAGCACATCGAAAGGTTTGCGGAGAATGTTGGTGAGGACGGAGAGGCGGCCGCGGTGGGCCATGCCCAGAACGATCTCTTCGACGCCGAGATCGGCGCAGTGCTCGATGGTGACATCGAGCGCGGCGATCATGGTCTCGCCGCCCTCGAGAGAAAAGCGTTTCTGGCCGACGAATTTGGTGTGGAGAAACTTCTCGAAAAGCTCGGCCTTATGGAGACGGCGGAGGATGCGGGTCTGGCGGGCCTTGGTGAATGAAGGAACGTTCTCCACCGCCTCCATGCGCTTCTGGAGCCACTCGCGCGCGTCGTGGTCCTGGATGTGCATGAACTCCACGCCGACGGTGCCGCAGTAGGTGCGTTTAACGGCGGATTGGATGGCGCTCAGTTTTTTCAGGCCGCCGCCCTGAAAGTTGGTAACGGTGAAACTTTGGTCCAAGTCGTTTTCGTCGAGGCCGAAGTTAGCGAGGGTAAGTTTAGGGTGGGTGGGTGGCTTATCGCTCAGCGGATCGAGATGCGCCTCAAGGTGACCGTGAGAACGGTGGGCGTTGATGTAGCGGATAATCTGGGCCTGCTTAAAGGAGTCTATGATGTTCAAGCCGGCGGCGCTGGCGGCAGCCGTGGTGGGCTTGGCACCGGAAGAGGAAGCGGAGTTGCCCAAAGTGAAACCTTGGAAAAAAGCGCGCCAAGTGGGGTCAACGGAATCGGGATTATCGAGCCACTGGGTATAGGCGGCCTCGATGAGGTCGGAGTTGGCGCGAGCGGCGACAGGAATGGGATTCATGGCAGGGTTTTGCGGGGCGGACGGGAGCGAACTATAAAGGGAAGTGATTAAGACAAGAAACTATGAAGCTACGCAAAACCCCGTCGTGCTCAAGGGGCAAGCGAAGTGATTTGCAGGTTTGAGATTTGCTAACCATCCGCTCCCATGGTGTTAATGAATCGAATACTTCATTATGGAAACTGAGATCAAAGCTGCGCTAATGTCGCTCTTGGACGGTATTAAAAACGCTAACGGCTCGGCGGTCGCTGATCAGATGGCGCGACTGGATGAATTCGCCGCGCTCGGGAGACTTACGCTGCATCCGCAACTGCTTCATTTTCTGGAACGTAGGAGTTATGCGAAGGCGGCCCTGTTTCTGGGTGGCGAGCTCGATATACCGGTGGGTGCGTGTGGGGGACGGGCAGCGCGTCCGGAAGCAAAACCGACAAACGCGGGCAGGGTATGAATCGCACTGATAGGGGTAAGATCGCGACGGATGGCGGCGGAGCTTTGGGGCAAAATCCCTTTGCCGGTTTGGGCGGATTGGGTGAATTGAGCGCGTTGCCGCCTGGCCCGAGGCCTGCGCCGCAGGCGGTTTCGGCACCGAATGTTTCGGAAAAAAACCGGGGGCGTGTGGACGTATTGCGAAGCACGGCCGGTCGGGGAGGAAAGACCGTTACGATCGCGCAGAACTTTACCGGCATCGGCCAATCGGAGAAGGAGACGTTGTGCAAAAAAATGCGCGGCGCGGCGGGCTGCGGCGGCACGGTCAAAGACGGTGCGATCGAGATCCAAGGTGACCAACGCGAGACCGTGATGCGGGTGCTGCGCGAGGCGGGGTTTCGGCCGGTGCTGGCAGGCGGCTGAACGGGGTAACTGAACTTCAACGCAAAGACGCGAAGGTCGCAAAGATTCGGTTCCGTGATCCCGTGGAACGATTTTTCCTAGTGGTCGTGGCGTCTTCGCTGCTCCGCTTTGAACGGATCGAAAAGCTAACCGGGTGCCGGCTTTATGACTGCGAGCCTGCGCTCCTTCAGGCAGCCAGTCCGGCGGCTAGCGCGAGCGCGCTGCGGGCGCGATTCAGGATGTAGAGATGGTAGCCGGGGGCGCCGTGGGCGATCAGGTCGCGAATCTGATCGAGCGCCCAATCCACGCCGATGAACTCCACGACATCGGAGTCCTCGCTGGCGACTTCGAGGCGACGGGTGAGTTGGGTGGGCAAAACCGACCCGGAGAGGGTGGCAATGCGAAGGATCTGCTTGGTCGAGAGCACGGGCATGATGCCCGGGACGATGGGCACGGTGATGCCGGCGGTGCGGCATTTTTCAACGAAGCGATGGTAGATTGCGTTGTCGAAAAAGAGCTGGGTGGTCACGAAGTCGGCGCCGGCGTCCACCTTGCGTTTGAGGGCGTCGAGGTCGGCATCGAGGGAGATCGCTTCGGGGTGTTTCTCGGGGTAGCCGCCGACACCCAGACAGAAGGCGGGATGGCGGGCTTTGAGCAAGGTGACGAGTTCGCTGGCGTAGCGAAGGCCGTCGGGGGCGGGGGTGAAGGTGGCTTCGCCCTTCGGAGCGTCGCCGCGCAAGGTCATGATGTTTCGGAAACCATCGGCGCAGAGGCGGTCGGCGAGGTCGGTTAACTCGGTGCGGCTGTGGCCCACGCAGGTTAAGTGGGGCATGACCGTGAATCCCAACTCGTCTTTCAAAAAGGAACTGATTTGCGCAGTGCGATCGCGGGTAGTTCCGCCGGCCCCGTAAGTAACGGAAACGAAGTCCCAAGGTATCCGTTTAAGCGCGGTCGCAGTAGCACGGAGCGCCTCGACCCCGGCGTCATCCTTCGGTGGAAAGAACTCGAGGGAACGGAGCGGACGGTTTTCCGCGAAGAGGGCGGATATGGGGCGGTCGGCGCGAGCGGGCATGGAAAGGGCGGAGGGACGGAAAATGGAGTGGGCGGATTTCTTAACCGCGGATTGTGCGAGTCGGAGAGCAGGAAAAGACGCCTAGCCGCTGACCGCAAGCAAACATATCAACGATTACGAATGCGTTGATATGTTTTAGGATTAATTGAATTTCAAGAGTTCGCGGCTGAGGAAATCGGTTTGAGCGGCGGCGAGTTCGCGGATGCCTTTTTGGGCGAGGGCGAGCAGGGTCTGAAACTCATCACCAGAGAAAGTGGCTTCTTCGCCTGCGCCTTGGATTTCGACGAAGCGGCCGCGGCCGGTCATGACGATGTTGCAGTCCACCTCTGCGTCCTTGTCCTCGAGGTAGGGCAAGTCGAGCAAGGGGCGGCCGCCCAGCAGGCCGACGCTGATGGCGGCGACGGAGTCCTGGAGCGGGTTTTCCTTGATACGACCGGAGTCCAGGAGCGTCTGCACGGCGAGGCGGGCCGCGAGGTAGGCGCCGGTGATGGATGCGGTGCGGGTGCCGCCGTCGGCCTGAAGGACGTCGCAGTCAATCCAGAGGGTATTCTGGCCCAGTTTTTGGAGATCTATGACGGCGCGGATGGAGCGGCCGATGAGGCGCTGGATCTCAACGGTGCGGCCGTCGAGCTTGCCGCGGGAGATATCGCGTTGTTTGCGCTCGTGGGTGCTGTAAGGGAGAAGTGAATACTCGGCGGTGAGCCATCCTCCCGGCACCTTTTGCTGTTTCATCCACGAGGGAACGTTGGGCTCGATGGTGGCGGCGCAGATGACGCGGGTGGCGCCGCAAGAGACGAGCACGGAGCCGGTGGCGTGTGGGGCGATGCCGGCTTCGAATTTGACGGGACGGAGTTGGTCCGGGAGACGGCCGTCGGCGCGGGGCGGGTTGGGGGAAGACATGGGCTGGGAAAATGGTGACGAATTGCGGACGAAGAATTGACGATGATGGGTGAGCGGCGGGCGGCGGGCCTATTCGCCGGCGGCGGGTGCGGGCGGGATTTGGGGAGCGCGGGTGCCGGCGGATGGCTTGCTGGACCGGGTTGGTTCTTCGGGCTTCGGCGCGGCCATGTAGGCGATCAGGCGGTCATTAAAAGTTTTGGCCGGATCGTGGCCCATGCGTTTGAGGGCCTGCACCATTGAGGCCACTTCGACGAGGCGAGCCATGTCGCGGCCGGGGCGAACGTAGAGGTCAATGGCGGGAAGTTGCAGGCCGAGGATTTCGTAGTGGCTCTCCTCGAGGCCGGTGCGTTCCTCCACGACCTCTGGTGTCCACTCGCGAAGGGTCACGACCATGTCTAGGCGCATTTCGGGGCGCACGCTGCTGATGCCGAACATTTCGGCGATGTTGATGATACCGATGCCGCGGCACTCCATGTAGCCGCGGTTGAGGATCCGGGAGGAGGCCAGCAAGTCCCGTTCATCGATGAGTTTTACCACCGTGAGGTCGTCGGCGATGAGGGAGTGTCCGCGCTCGATAAGGGCGAGGGCGCACTCGGATTTGCCCGCGCCGGAGTCGCCGCAGAGCATGACGCCGACGCCGCGGATATCGAGAGTGGTGGCGTGGACGGTGGTGGACGGGGCGAATTCGTTATCGATGCAAAGAGTCGCCAGATTGACCCAGTGCATGGTGATCATGGGCGTGCGGAAAATCGGCAGTTTGTGTTCGGCTGCGACCGCTAGCATCGGTGCGGTGGGCTGGAAGTTCCTCGTCAGCACGAAACACGGCACCTGACGGTCAACCATTTCATGGAGAATACGGTTTTGCTCGGCAGAATCCAGGGTTCGGAAAAAGGTCATCTCGGCCGCGCCCATGACCTGAATGCGTTTGTTGGCGAAATATTTGAAGAAACCGGTGAGCGCGAGAGAAGGCCGGTTGATGGAGCCCTCGCGGATGAGACGGTGCATGCCGGCTTCGCCGCAGACGAGTTCGAGCTTTAGTTTGTAGCGGTAGGTCTCAAGGAAATGAGCAACAGTGATACCGTGGATGGCTTTGTTCATGGCGAAGGCGGCGAGCCGCCAGTTTAAGATGAGAGGCTAAGATGAAGGGGCGAAGGGCGGCTCAGAGATTGAAGTTTTCGCCCAGGTAGAATTGGCGGGCTTCGGGGTCGTTGACGAGGGTGTCGGCGGAGCCCTCTTTGAAGACGCGCCCCTCGCGGATGAGGTAGGCGCGGTCCACGATTTTGAGGGTTTCGCGAACGTTGTGATCTGTAATGACAACTCCGATACCGCGTGCGCGGAGATCGACGACGATTTTTTGAACTTCGGACACGGAGATCGGATCGATCGCTGCAAAAGGCTCGTCGAGGAGCAGGAATTTCGGACGGGTGACGAGCGCGCGGGCGATTTCCAAGCGACGGCGTTCACCGCCGGAGAGGGTGTAGGCTTTTTGGCGGGCGACACCGGTGAGGTGAAGTTCAGTGAGATGCTCGTCGAGCCGTGCGCGGCGTTCGTTACGGGGCACGCCGATGGCTTCGATGATGGCGAGCAGGTTCTCGGCGACGGTGAGTTTGCGGAACGTCGAGGGCTCCTGCGGGAGGTAGCCGAGGCCGAGACGGGCGCGCTCGTGCATGCGCAGGCCGGTGATATCGCGGCCATTGAGAAATACGCTGCCCTGGGTGGCAGGCACCAAGCCGACGATCATGTAGAACGTGGTCGTCTTACCAGCGCCATTGGGCCCGAGGAAGCCAACGATCTCTCCGGCGCGGGCAGTGATATCCACGCCGGAAACCACGGTGCGGGTGCCGTAGGTTTTGACGAGGCCGCGAGTCGTGATCTCGGCGGTGGTAGCGGTGGTGGTGTCGTTGTTGGGCATCGGGCGTTATCAGCGGGCGGGTCGAGGGAAAGTGACAGCGGGCACGGCGGCGGCGGGCGGTGTTGCGGGGTTGGTGGCTGGTGCGGCGGGCTTCGGTTTGGCGGTGGCACTCAAGTCGCCCACCGGCGGAGCAGTGAAGCGGGGTTTGTCCACGAAGACCTCGCGCTTGCCTCGCAGCAGGGTGATTTTTTCACCGGCGGCGACAAATCCGTTGCTGTGGTCAACAATGACGGGGTCCTCGGTGAGCACCACCTTGTCATCACGAGGGAAAACCTCCGCGCGCTGGCAGGTGGCCTCGCGGTCGCCCTGGACGATGCGGACCATGCCGATGGCGAGGATGTATTTGATCTTTTCCAAGTTGCCGACGGTGGCGGTCTTGTCGCCGATGCGGACGGCGGTGATTTCGAGACGGTCGCAGGTGATGCGAAGATTGGTGCCGGTGAGGATGACATCGCCGTTAGCGATTACGAAAGTCTCCGAATCGGTGGAGGTCATTTCCAAGTGATGCGCTCGCAATTCGGTGGGCACCGGCGCCACGGGAGCGCGCTCTGGCTCGGCTGCCGTGGAGCTAATCGAAAGGGCCAGCGAAAGGAGAAGGGCTAGGGGACAGAGAATGGCGAAGGGAGTTTTCATTTGATGACGTCGCCAATGGGCGCGCGAAGGATGATGTGGGCGTCGCGGGTGATGGTGAGTTTTTGAGCTTTGTGATCGTAGGTCCAACTGGCGCCGGTGACGGTGAGGTCGGTGCGTTCGAGTCGCATACTTTCATCCCCCCGGGCGACTTGGTCCTTGGGGAAGAAGGAGGCGGAAGGGGCGGCGAGCATGGCGTCTATTTGCTCCTCGGCGGTGCGGGTGAAGAGCGTGAGTTCCATCTCGCGAACGTTAATCTGGCCCGGGGTGGGCAGGATGGCTTCGCCCGCGCGCAGCATGAATTCGCGAAAACCCTCGACGGTGAAGGTGGGGAGGCGGAAATTCTTGATGGGGGCGGCAGCACGGATCTTTTCGGCACTGGTGATGGCGGCGGGCTTCGCGGCGGTTTCCTTCGCGTTTTTTGGGGATGGCTCCGCTGCAATCGCCGAAGAGGCGAAAATAAAAATAACGCAAAGCGTGCGGCTGCGGAGGTTCACGGGTTGGGGGTGTGACCTTGGGCGAAGAGGATATGTTCGCAAATTTCGCGAACCGCGCCTTTGCCCGCGGGCCGGGCGGTTAGGTAGTCGGCGGCGGCGAGGGCGGCGGGCATGGAGTCGGGGACGGTTACGCCGATACCCGCCCAAGCGATGGCGGGCGCGTCAATATCGTCGTCTCCCATGTAGACGATCTGAGGGGCGCTCAGGCCGAGAGTCGCGGCGAGTTCGTGAAGGGCGGTGATTTTATCCACCCGGCCTTGGACTAGGTGAGGAATTTTTAGTTCGGTGGCCCGCGCCGCTGTGGCACCGGACGGACGGCCGCTGATCCAGGCGGTGGCGACGCCGTGTTTGGCGAGACGCACCAAGCCCATGCCGTCGAGAATGGAGAACTGCTTGGTCTCGGTGCCGTCAGAGCTGATGTGAACGGTGCCGTCGGTGAGGATGCCATCAACGTCCATGGCGAAGAGCTTGATCGAGGCCCAAGCGGCGGGAGGGAGGAGTTTCATGGAAGCAAAGATACGGTAAGGTCTGAAGGGGTGGTCCAGATTTCGGACTGGATCAACCCATCCACTCGGCGATTCGTGCGACGAGGGAATCGCGGGTGGGGCGATAGGCGAATTCGAGCTCGGGGGCGAAGGGCACGGGTAGGTCAAGCGCGGCGATGCGAAGCGGGGCATCCTCCAGGTTGAAGAAGTGTTTCTCGGTCAGGCGTGCGATGATCTCGGCTCCGAAACCATGGGTGCGGCGGCCCTCATGCAGCACGATGAGGCGGTGGGTGCGGGCGAGAGAGGTCTCAATGGCGTCGAGCCGGAGCGGGGCGAGGGCGCGCAGATCGAAGACATCAAGCGAGCGATCGTATTCGGATTCAAAATACGCGGCGGCCTCCTCGGCGAGGTGGGTCATCTCGCCGTAGGTGACCAGGGTGGCATAGGTGCCCGCGCGGACGTGGCGGGGTTGCCAGACATCGCGGTAGTTGGGGTCCCAGACGACGGGATGTTTGGAGCGGCGGTAGAGCGCCTTGTGCTCGAAGAGGAGCACGGGGTTATCGTCTTCGTAAGCGGCGAGGAGTGCGTTAAAGGCATCCTGCGGCGTGCTGGGGTAGAGCGCTTTGAGGCCGGGCATCCCGAGGAATAGAGTTTCCAGTTCCTGCGAGTGAAAGGAACCGAAGGTCAGGCCGCCGCCGCAAGGGAGCCGGAAAACAGCCGGAACCTTGGCGCCGCTTCGGAAAAAGTAGGTGGCGGCGTTCAGGGTGATCTGCGTGACGGCATCGGTGGCGAAGTCGGCGAATTGAAACTCTTCAATGGGGCGAAAGCCGCCGAGCGCCATGCCGACGGCCCAACCGGTGCAAGCGGACTCGGCGAGCGGCACGTTGAAAACGCGGGCGCGGCCGTGGGTGGCAAGGAGACCCTCAGTTACCTTGAAGGCGCCGCCGTAGGTGCCGATATCCTGGCCGAGCAGCACAGACTCGGGGCGTTCTCGCAGGATTTTGGCGAGGGCGAGGTTGATGGCCTGAGCGTGGGTGACGACTAGCTTTGCGGGGTTGGCTGGGTCAATCGAAGCCTGCCAAGGCTGTGGATCGCCGGCGGGGGCGTAGGCGTCGGGCGGCAGGGACGAAGCGGAGGGCCGGGCAATGTTAAGGGAAATTTGAATACAGGTTTCGAGCCAGACTGTGACTTCGCTTTCGATGGTTGCGAGTGCAGCGGAGTGGCCGTCATTGAGCAGGCGCTGGCGATAGCGAGGCAGGCCGTCGGAGGCCTGAATGGCGGCGTTTTCGGCGGGCGAAAGGTAATCGCAAGTGTCGTAGGCGGCGTGGCCGCGCAGGCGGGAGACGCGGGCCTCGACGAGGAAGGGGCGTTGCTCGGCGCGGGCGCGGGCGAGGACGGAGGCGAGCGACTGGGCGGCGGCGACCGGGTCGGTGGCGTCTATCGAAAGGCCTTCGATCCCGTAGCCGGCGGCGCGCCGCCAGAGCTCGACTTGCGGGGCGAATTGTTCCGCAACGGGGGTGGAGTAGGCGTAGCCGTTGTTTTCGATGATGAAAACGAGCGGCAGAGAAAGCACGGCCGCCAAGTTAAGCGTCTCGTGAATGTCCCCGGTGGAGGAACCGCCATCGCCAAAGATCGCGTAGCCGACGGCGGCGTGGCCGTGGCGGCGTTGGGCGTCGGTGAGTCCGGCGACGTTCGATAGCATCGCACCGAGGTGGCTGATCATCGGCAGAGAACGACAGGCGGGGTCGCCGTGATGGACGTTGCCCTCGCGGGCGAGCGTGGGGCTGGCGGCGTTGGCGCAGTATTGGTTGAGATGATCGCAGAGGTGGCCGCTCCAGACCAAATGGCCGCCGAGATCCCGGTGGGTGAAGGACACGACATCTATCGCCTTGTCGGCCAGAAGGGCGAGCGGGACGATAAGACCCTCGTTGCCCTGGCCGCCGGTGACGGTGCCCCGGATGAGACCCTGACGGAAAAGCTCTAGGATGCGATTATCCGTGGCGCGGGATAAAAACATCCACGCGTAGATGCGCAGAAGTGCGTCGGATGAGGGCGCAGGTGAGAGCTCGGCGAGCGACAAGTCGCGATTTGCGAGGCAGGAGGGTGGAGGCGGAAAGGACGTGACCACGCTTCAAAGGTGCGGGGTGGCACGGACAGGGCAAGCCCGCGCCGCAACCTTGCAGTCAATGTTGATTGAGTGGCACTGCCTGGAATTCCCGGGTCAATGCGGGGCGAGCACGCGATGCATTAGCTTACAAAAAGAAGGGGCTCCGGCCCCCATGAACGGACTGGGAGCCGCTAAGCTCGTCGTCCTCGATGTGTGGGTAGGGGGGCAAGTTCTTAGTGGAGCTCTGACCGGACCCCACTGATTTGAAATGCGCGGAGTCACGAGCAACGGCTCGTTTCGGCTAAGGTGGGGCGGCAGAGACTAGCCCATTCGGGGCGGAGGCGAACGAGGTAGTTCAGGCTGACTCAATCTTCTGCACTCGTGGCAAGTGGCGGCCTCCTTCAAATGGTGTCTCGAGCCAGACGCGAACAATTTTCAAGGCCTCCTCAAGAGTGACGGTGCGCTCGCCCATCGAGAGGACATTACCGTCGTTGTGTGAACGGTTCCAGATCGCGACCTGCTCATTCCAGCACAGGCCGCACCGCACGCCCTTGACCTTGTTGGC
>CAMDHP010000049.1 GCA_945898185.1 Akkermansia muciniphila
GTCGGCAGGCTTGGCGGTGGGGATGCCGAATGGGGAAACGGGGACGAATTAACCTAAAAACGGCATTGGAAACCGCAGTTTACGCGGATGGACGCGGATGTCGAAAAGTTACGGAATATCAGCGGTTCGCCGGCTGGGTGACTCGTTTGAAGCGGGATTTTTTATATATCCGGTTTTATCCGCTCGATCCGCGTAATCCGCGGTCGGTTTGAAATGCCGAATCTAGGATGACGGCGTAAAAACTCCTGCGGCGTGCGCAAAATCTCGCTAAGCGACCGGCGGGCGGGATTTGCTCAGCGTCCATGTTGCCCCGCAGCCTCTCTCATCGCGCGCCCTTGTTGGGAATAGTCGTCGCGTGGGGCGCCGGGCTCGCACTCGGCCACTCAATCGGGAGCACGACTATCCCGCAGGCCTTCCTGGCCGCGATCGCTGTCTCCGCTCTCACCCTCGCGTGGCTGGCCCGGCGGCGCACCCCCATCTGGCTCATTTCCCTTTTCTTGGCCGTCGCGGCGGCAGGCGCACTTCGGATCGACCAGGTGCGGCAACGCCTGCCGGAGCGCGACACCCTGCCTCCGCGCGAGGCCCGGCTACAATTGCGCGTCGAGCGCACCTTCGCCCCACGCGAAAATGCCCCCGCCCGCACCAGCGGCATCGCCCGCGTGCTCGGCACTGACGCTCATCTCGACGAGCTCACCGGGCAAAAAATCTACTTCGCTACCACTTGGCCGGAAGATATCCCTCCGCCCGTGCGCGGAACCGAGTTCACCGCGCTCGGATTGCTTACCACGGTGCCTTTCAAGGCGGAGCCAAATGACTTCAACGGCTTCCTTGCCGACGCCGGCGTGAACCATTCCTTCCGCCGCGCCCGCCTCGAAGGCCCTCCCGACAACAACGGCACCTCCAGCGCCTGGGGCCGGTTTTGCGCCAAGGCCGACGCCCGTCTCGAGGCAATTTTGCGCATCGGGCTCGCCGATAATCCCGCAGAGGCAAAACTCTATGTTGCCATGATGCTCGGCCAAAAACAGGAGCTCGATGAACACCACCGTGAGCTCTTCATCCTCTCCGGCACGATGCATCTGTTTGCCATTAGCGGGCTCCACATCGCGGGTATCGCCGTCGCGGTGCACACCCTTCTGCTGCTGGTCCGCATCCCCGGCCGCCCGCGTTTCGTGGTGAGCACACTTGTGCTCTGGATCTATGTCGAAGTCACCGGCCGCGAGCCCTCGGCGGTGCGCTCGTTTTGGATGGTGACGTGTCTGTTCGGCGCCCAGCAGTGGCGCGCGCCGGGCAACAGCTTGGCCGCGCTCATCACGTCGGCTGCGGTGGTGCTGGTGATAGATCCGCACCAGCTCTTCTCGGCGAGTTTCCAAATGTCCTACGGTATCGTCGCCGCGCTCTTGCTTTACGGCGTGCCCCTTCAGGAACTCTGGATCGAAAAATGGCGGCCGTGGAGCCACCTGCCGAAAGAGAACTGGGGCTGCTGGCGGCTCTGGACGGAAGGCTTTTCGCGCTGGGCGCTGGGACTGATCGCCCTCGGCCTGGCGTCCACATTGGTGAGCATGCCGGCGACCTTGGGATTTTTTAATCTGCTCACGCCCGGAGCGTTTTTCACCAACCTGTTGCTCATCCCGCTTTCGACCCCGGTTTTGTTTGCCGGGGTGTGCGCGATCATCACGGGCGGGCTCGGGCTCGCGCCGCTGGCGATGCTGTTCAACCACGCGGCGGCGCTCCTCCTCGCCGTGATGGCCTGGCTGGTGGAGCGCGTGGTCGAAGTGCCGGGCGTGGCCTGGCCGGCTGGCTACACCCAATCTTGGCTGGGCCCGGCGGTGATGGCCGGCATGCCCGCCCTGCTCGCGCTCGGCTATGTGCGCGGCTGGCGCCCGCGCGACGGCGGCTACTGGCTGCCCTACGCCGTGCTCGGGCTCGTGCTTGTGCTCGGAGTGCGAAGCGTTACAACTCTCACTCCATGAAAAGCGCCTACGAACTCGCCATGGAACGCCTCGCCAAATCGGAGCCCGCCGCCAAGCCCGTGAGCGCGGCCACCAAAGCCCGCCTCGCCGAGATTGATACCCGCTACAAGAGCAAGGTCGCTGAGCGCGAAGTGTTTTTGAAGCAGCAGCTCAACAAGGCGCTCGTCGAGGGCCAACTCGACGAGGCCGACAAAGTCCGCGCCGAGATCGCCCACGAAAAGGCCCGTCTCGACGAGGAACGCGAAGAGGAAAAAGAGCGCGCCCGCCGCGTTTGAGACTTTAAGGCCATCGTAGCGGGGAGCGCCATGCGACCCGATTTCTTGCACGGGTCGCATGGCGCTCCCCGCTACCTGAAAAGGTATGAGATACGGGGAAACCGCCAGAGAAGGGCCGCAAAAAGGCTCAAAATGCGCAAAAATGAGCCTTCTTTTTTGCGACTTTTGCGGCCATTTTCTGATTTTTAGCGGAGTGGAATCACGCGCGCCTCCCTGTAAACCGATCGGCTGTGATCCGTAGAGTCCCTACAAATGGCGGATTATTCGTTACAGGACTAACCGCGGGCTACACTAGGAATTACCCTGATTACGGCTACAGTTTAATTTAAAATGCCCGTAAGTCTGAAAGTTTGCGGAGATCGGCATAAAACGCCCAAATGAAACTTTCTTGAAAATTTTTTTGCCAAAATGTGCCCCTTATGTTTAAGACCCCTTTGTCTTCTACCCATATGCAAAACCTCCTAAACAAAACCCCGCTGTTGGCACTCGTTGCCTTCCTTGCCCCTTCGAATGCCTTCGCTGCTTCGGGGACTACGCTCAAATCCGATGACTTCGTTGGCGTGTCATTCTGGATTATCTCGATGGCGCTCGTCGCCGCCACTGCCTTCTTCTTCCTTGAGACCCAGCGCGTTTCTCCGAAGTGGAAGACATCCCTCACCGTCTCCGGTTTGGTGACGATGGTGGCCGCCTGGCATTACTTCTACATGCGAGACGTTTGGGTCGCCACTGGCTCCACCCCGACCGTGTATCGTTACATCGACTGGATGATCACCGTTCCCCTGCTCATGGTGGAATTCTACCTGATTCTCTCGGCGATCACCAAGGTCCCGGCCGGTATCTTCTGGCGCCTCATGATCGGAACCTTTGCCATGCTCATCTTCGGTTTCCTTGGCGAAGCCGGTTACATGCCGGTTTGGCCTGCCTTCATCTTCAGCATGGCTGGCTGGGCGTTCATCATCTGGGAGATTTTCGGTGGCGAAGCGGGAAAGATCAACGCGAAGTCCTCCCCCCCTGCGGTTCAGTCTGCCTTTAAGCTCATGCGCGCGATCGTTGTGCTTGGTTGGGCGATTTACCCAATCGGCTATTTCTTGGGCTACCTCACCGGTTCCGGCCCAGAGAGCAGCATGCAGACCCTCAACATTGTTTACAACCTCGCTGACGTCGTGAACAAGATCGGTTTTGGTGTCATCATCTGGACCGTTGCAGTTTCTGAGTCTGATAAGCACGCCGCCAAGTAACGCGGCTTTTTTAACCGGCCAGATCACCGCGATTTTCCGTGGTGATCTGGCATTTCAGGTTAGGTATTTCGTATGAGTTCACCCATGAGTCTTGTTGAATTGGTTGAAACTCCCTCGCTCAATTCGGAACTCGCCGACCTTGAGCATTTCATGATGGCCGAAGTTTCCGGCACCGAGGGGGCTACGTCCCACTCTTCCGCTGCGGTCCAGGCCGCCTTGCGACATCTTGCTTCCGGTGGCCATCGCGTTCGGGCCCGGCTCGGTTTTGAAGCAGCCGAGCGGCTGGGGCTGGCAAGGAATGACGCCATTGTCATCGGCGCCACTGCTGAACTGCTTCACAACGCGTCATTGATTCACGACGACCTCCAGGACGGTGGCATGATCCGCCGGGGCCAACCGACGGTGCTTGCCGCGTTCGGCGCAGATGTGGCGGTGCTCTCCGGTGATCTGCTCCTGTCGTCTGCTTACTCTGCAATCGCACAGTTTTCGCGTCCCGCTATGATCGGCGAGATGATCCGCCTTATCCATCGGCGAACCGCTCAAGTGATTCGCGGTCAATGCGGCGACCTTTCAGCTAGGACGCATCCTGTTACCGAAATTACACGCTACGAAGAAATCGCAGCCGGCAAATCAGGTGCCCTGCTCAGCCTGCCGCTTGAACTGGCGTTGTTGGGCGCCGGCTTTCGCGATGCATTAGGCCTGGCGCACGAGGCAGCAGAGTCGTTCGGGATAGGTTATCAAATTGTTGACGATCTCAACGACGCAGCCAGCGACGGACAATTTACGCTGAACCTGCTCAACATCCTCACGGCGCGACACTCCGCGGATGAAGCCAATCGAATCGCGCGCGAAACCGGGGCCCGACGCTTGAACTTCGCGATTTCGGCCGCAAACCGCCTGCCAGCGGGATCTGGAGAATTGTTGGGAAAACTGGCCCGCGCTTTGAGCGAACGCCTCTAGCCCGCAGGACCGCACGAGATGCAGGCGATCGTTATCGGTGCGGGATTCGGGGGCATGGCGTCGGCGTTGCGCCTGCGCGCCAAGGGCTATGAGGTGAAGCTGATTGACCGCTGCCCCATGCTGGGTGGGCGCGCTCAAATCTATGAGCGCGAAGGCTTCCGCCACGATGCCGGCCCCACGGTCATCACGGCGCCGTTTCTTTTTGAGGAGCTCTTCGGCCTGTTTGGCGAGCGGCTTGAGAACTCCCTCACTTTAGTCCCGATGAAACCCTGGTATCGCTTCGAGTTTTCCGATGGCGATCACTTCGACTATGGCGGGACACTCGACGAGACGCTCGCCGAAATCAACCGGATCGAACCGCGGGACAAACAGGGTTACCTCGATCTTTTGGCCCACTCCCGCCGTATTTTCGAGGTTGGGTTCACTGAGCTTTCAGCGCAGCCATTTGACCGCTTCACCACGATGCTGAGGCAAGTTCCGCGCTTGGTCGGTTTGCGCAACTATGAGACGGTTTGGAGCATGGTGCGCCGCCACCTGCGGAGCGAAAAGCTGCGCCAAGCCTTTTCGATTCAACCCCTTCTGGTAGGTGGGAATCCATTCGATACGACGAGCATTTACGGGCTGATCCATTTTCTTGAACGCGCCTATGGAGTTCACTTTGCCATGGGCGGAACTGGGGCGGTCACAGCCGCACTCGGCGGTCTGATGAAGCGCCAGGGCATCGAAATCCAACTCGGCACCACGGTGGATTCCGTCGTCATTGAAAACGGCCGGGCCACGGGTGTGCGTTTGGAAAACGGAACGAACTTGGAGGCCGACGTTGTTGTCTCCAATGCGGATGCCGCACACCTTTACCGCAAGATGATCCCTCCCTCGCAGCAAAGGGCTTCAACCCGCATAAAGCTCTCGGCAGCACATTATTCCATGGGGCTATTCGTGCTTTATTTTGGAACCACCCGAACCTATCCCGAAGTGGCACATCATACCATTTGGATGGGTCCGCGTTACCGCGAACTCCTCGACGATATTTTTAACCGTAAAATCCTGGCTGACGACTTTTCTCTCTATCTGCACCGCCCGACGGCGACGGATCCGAGTTTCGCGCCCGCAGGTTGCGATAGTTTTTATGTGCTTTGCCCGGTGCCGAATCAGCAGGCGAGGCTCGACTGGGCGGTCGAGGCCCCCCGGTTGCGCGATCGGATTGTGGCCGCGCTTGACCGCACGATCCTCCCCGGACTGCGTGAGACCATCACGGCTGACTTTTATAAAACGCCGGACGACTTCGCTGGTGACTACCTGAGTGTGCACGGAGCGGGGTTTTCGATCGCGCCGCTTTTTCGGCAATCGGCCTGGTTTCGATTTCATAACCGCGCCGAAGGCATCGAAAACCTCTACCTCACGGGCGCCGGAACCCACCCCGGCGCTGGACTGCCGGGCGTTTTATGTTCGGCCAAAGTGGTTGATGCGCTCATCCCGGATGCGCGGCGGGAGACCGCCACCGCATGACCGCGACGCCGGACGCCGCCCTCGGCCGGGCGGATCAAGCCCTCGCGCGGCAGGGGCGCAGTTTTCACTGGGCTCGCATGTTTCTGTCTTCGCGGCATGCCGCGAGGGCGACGAGACTTTATGGATTTTGCCGCGGTCTCGACGATCTGGCCGATGATGCCGGGGCGGCTTCAGACCCCCGGGATGCCCTCGATCAGATTCGCGCCGCGCTTTTGATCGGACGTTCCGCCGACGCCGGCATCGCAGACGGAATCGAGTTGTTTCGCGAATGCTCCATTTCGCCTCAGATTCCCAACGCGCTCCTCGACGGACTGATCTCGGATCTCGGGGTGGTGCGAATGCAAGATTCCGGGGAATTGCTGCGCTATGCCTACCGCGTCGCAGGCACGGTCGGGCTCATGATGTGTGGAGCCTTGGACGTGAAACATCCGGCGGCCCTGCCTCACGCCATTGATCTGGGTATTGCGATGCAACTGACCAATATCTGCCGCGATGTCACCGAGGATGCACGGGCAAGACGGTGTTACCTGCCGGCCAACTTGATCGGAGGGGCTGAGCCGGCCCAGTTAATCCTGCCTGACGACGTTCTGCAGGCGCGCATTCGCGACACCGTCCGCGACCTACTCGAGTTAGCTGACCAATTTTACGCGAGCGGCGAAGCCGGTCTATCCTTCCTCCCGCTGCGCGCGCGCTTCGGCATCCTCGTGGCCGCGCGGGTTTACCGGGCCATCGGCACACGCTTGCGAAGGGAGAATTTCTCCACTTGGACTGGGCGGGTGTTTGTCTCCGATGCGAGCAAAGTCTGGATCACGGTCGGCGCATTTTTCACCCTCCCTTTTAACCGCACATTTTGGAGGCCACTGCCGCATCAGGCGGCGCTGCACGCGGCGCTGAACGGTTTGCCGGGTGCCCATGCCCAGCCATGAAGCCCGGCGACGATCTCGTGATCCTGGGCGGTGGTTGCGCGGGCCTCAGTCTGGCCATGCGACTCGCTCAATTGGGCGAGCAATGCCCGCAAACCATTATTGTCGAGCCTCGCGATAGCTACGTAAATGACCGCACTTGGTGTTTTTGGGACGCGCCACCGGCCCAACTCACCTCGCTCGTTCGGCACCGCTGGAATCGCTTTGAAGTGATGGCCGGTGACCGTCGTCTAGAAGTTGATTGCACGGCATCACCGTACGCGATGATCCCGGCATCTGCTTTCTATGAGACTGCACTCAAGGCAGTCGCGGGGAATAGCCGCCTCCGTTTACTCACCGGAGAGAGATTAGACGGTGAGCCTGTCCGGCGTGGCGATCGGTGGGAAATCACAACCGCTCAGGGGGTGTTCAGGCCCCGTTGGATTGTGGACACCCGTCCCACCCGTCCGCCCCGGCGCGGCGACGCACTTTTATGGCAGTCATTCCTCGGCCAGGAAATCCGCTGTGAAACGGAGTGCTTCAACCCGGGCTGCGCCACGCTCATGGATTTTCTGCCCGGCACCGGCGAGGGGATCATGTTCCTCTATGTGCTGCCAACCACGACGTGCCAGGCACTGGTCGAGGTGACCTCATTTGCGCCAGACCCCCTTGGGCCGGATAGCCTGCAACCGATGCTTACGAACGCGCTCGCCGCGCGGTTGAAGATCGCACGACCACAGGTGATTCGCGCCGAATCGGGCTCGCTCCCCATGGGGCTTTCCCCGGTTCAAGCCCAGCCTCACCCCGACTGGATTCGCGCCGGCCTCACTGGGGGCGCTGCGCGGCCTGCTTCGGGCTTCGCGTTTCAGCGAATCCAGCGGTGGGCCGACCACTGTGCCGTCCAACTTGCCCAAGGGCTGCGGCCCTGCGCGCAGCCCGCCGAACCGTGGCCAATACGCGCGATGGATGATCTCTTTCTGCGAGTTTTACGGCGTTATCCGGAAGCCGCCCCCGACCTTTTCATGCGACTCTTTGCGATGCGCGACACCTCCGCCATGGTTCGATTCATGAGTGATTGCCCTCGCTGGGTGGACTATTATCGTATCATTCGAGCCTTACCCCCCGGCCTATTCCTGAGGGAGCTTGGAAAAACTCGGTTTTCATGACCCCCCCGGTCGCAACCACTATGAACGCGCTACGAATTCAGGGCATTTTTTTTACCGTAGGCGCTGCGCTTGTCACCCTTGGATCGCTTTGGCTGGGCCGGCTGCCGCCTCAGATCGAATTGATCGTGGTGGCCGTGCTGATCTTGGTGCTGGGCGTGCCCCATGGCGCGCTTGATACGATTTTTGCCAAGCAACTCTACGGGATCCAAACGCTGACCGGGTGGCTGCAGTTTGCCCTGCTTTACGTGTTACTGGCTGCCTTGGTCGTAGGGTTGTGGCTCTGGCAACCCGGCCTCTTTTTGCTGGGATTTCTAATCATCTCCGCCGTGCACTTTTCCGGTGATCCAGTGCCGCCAACGCCTTGGCCGTCGCGCATGCTCTACGGCGGCAGTGTGATTCTGCTGCCCACGCTTTGGCATGCGCCGGAGATTGGCAGGCTTTTTGGTTTGCTCGTGGGCGACCTCACGGCGGCGTCCCTTGTTCCTTGGTTACGGTTGCTTGCCTGGCCGTGGCTGGCCGGGCTTACGGTCGCGTTGCTCTGGCAAATCCGAAGAGATATCTGGACCTCATTGGAAATTGCCGCGGCCGCCGCCCTCGCGCTCGCTGCCCCACCGTTGGTTGCCTTTGTCGTTTTCTTCTGCGGCATGCACAGCTCCCGCCATATTTTAAGGACGATGAGCTTTTCCGGCAGGTCCTCTTGGAGTTATGTCGCGGGTGCGGCATTATTGCCGATGCTGGGGGTATTATTGGGCTCCGGATTGGCCTGGGGATTTCTCCGCGACACCGCGATTGATGCGCGAGTCATTCAAGTGGTTTTTGTCGGCTTGGCCGCACTGACCGTTCCTCATATGGTATTGGTGGAAAGGGTGCGCCTCTCGGGTTGGGTTCGGAAGCCGTCGGCTTGATTCGGGGAGGCCACCAAACCATTGCCGCAGGGGCGCTGAAATGGCCTGTTTTAGTCCGCCAGCGGGGTGACCTCGGTGTTATCAGATTTTTTGCCACGAAAACCACAAAGGTGGATGCTGTCCTATAATACCATTTATGTTTTGAATCGATACTTAAGCTCCGAGGTAGGGTCCCGCCCTACCTTAAGGTCTCAAATCGATGCATAGATGGTATCAGCTCTCCCGCGCGCCCATAGGCGCCATTAACCTTACCTTCGCCTTGGCATTTATCGTGCTTTTTGTGGCTAACTTCATAGCCCGACAAACCAAATCTTTGACGCAGGGACGCGAAGCCGCGAAGGACCTGCAGATCGAGACGTAAACGGGTTAAAGGACTTTGCGATCTCCGGTTCGATCTTGGCGTCTTCGCGACAAAGTCTGAAAGCCTGGGGCGATTAGTATGATTCAATGATCGGAAAACAGAACGGGCCGAAACAACGGAGTCGTTTCGTTACGGTGAGAAAAAGAAAAGCCCGGACGAATCCTTCACTGCTCGGGATTGATCACCACCTCGTCGTCGAGGGCGGGGGTGCCGGAGATCACGTAAACGCCGAGGATGCGGCCGCGCTGGTGCGGGGAGGCGACGAGGCGCGCGGTGACTTCGAGGGTGTCGAGTTTGCGGGCGAGCAAGGCGCGGCCGGCAAGGCCGGCGGGCGGGCGGGCGTGGGGGACGAACTCGACCAGTGCGGTGCCGGACTCGGGTTGCAGGCTGATGATGCGACCGAGCTCGAGGTGGGCCGGAGCCGAAGGCCCGCCGCTTTCGGTGGCGGGTCGGGTGGGGGACTTTTTACTGAAAACGCTGCAACCGGATAGCACGAACGCACAGGCGGCCGCCAAGAAAAAGGCGGCGCTGCGCGGCAGTGTGAGAGATGGGGTGGAGGTGGACATTAAACCAATGAGCCTCGATTCGGCAGTCTAAGCCAACCGCGGATTACGCGGATCGAGCGGATACAATAAAATACAGAAAATACCACGAACCGAAGGAACTCACCCGGGGGGTGATGCATCGATATTTGGCAATCATCTGGTATCCGCGTCCATCCGCGTAATCCGCGGCTTCCAATGCCGTTTTTAGGCTGACCCAGTTTGTCCTTCCCGCTGTGAACTCTGGGTCTGGGCTCCGGCTCGGCTCTGTGGCTAATTCGAAAAAACCCGAGCTCCAGAATACTAGGTCGCGGGCGGGGCGGAAAAAGGCGCAAGGGTGAGTCGCGCCTTTGGGGGTGAGTTGTAATTCGCGGTGAAACCGGCGCGTCCGACTACAGCTTGGGGAAGACGGGTTTGTTGGCTTGGACTTGCTTGATGAGGTTTTGGGCGTTGTCGGGCTGCTCGGCGTCGAAGAAGCCGGTGAGCTGGCGCAGGCGCGTCGGGTGGCGCATCTTACGTAGGGCCTTGGCCTCGATCTGGCGGATGCGCTCGCGGGTGACCTTGAACTGCTTGCCGACCTCCTCGAGAGTGCGGCTGTAGCCGTCGGTGAGTCCGAAGCGGAGCTTGAGCACGCGTTGTTCGCGCTCGGTGAGGGAGTCGAGCACGTCCACGATCTTTTCGCGGAGGAGGGCGTAGGCCGTCATGTCGTAGGGATTCTCGGCAGACTTGTCCTCGATAAAATCACCGAAGGAAGTGTCGTCGCCGTCGCCGACGGGGGACTGGAGGGAGATGGGTTGCTGCGCCATCTTCATGATCTGCTGCACGCGCTCGACGGGCAGTTTCATCTCGTCGGCAACCTCCTCGGGGGACGGTTCGTGGCCGAATTCCTGGAGGAGCTGTTTCTGCACCTGCATGACCTTGTTCAAGGTCTCGATCATGTGGACCGGGATGCGGATGGTGCGGGCCTGGTCGGCGATGGAGCGGGTGATGGCCTGGCGGATCCACCAGGTGGCGTAAGTGGAGAACTTGTAGCCGCGGCGATACTCAAACTTTTCCACGGCCTTCATCAGGCCCATGTTGCCCTCTTGGATGAGATCGAGAAAGGACAGGCCGCGGTTGGTGTATTTCTTGGCGATGGAAATCACGAGGCGCAGGTTGGCCTCGACCATCTCGGTCTTAGCCTGGTGGGCCTCGCGGATGTGGACATTGGTCTGGCGAACGACCTCGACGTAGCGGCCGGGGACGATGCGCTGCTCGGCCTCGATTTGTTTGAGGCGGGCATTGATCGCCTTGGAGTCGATGGCGGCATCCCTCTTGGTCTTGGGATGTTTGGCGCGCTCGAGCTGGGCTTGGAGGGCCTCGACCTCGCTGAGGATGGGGTTAATCTGCTCCAGCCATTCCTCGTAAACTTTGATTTTGAAGAAGAACTTGCCGAAGTTGCTGCGCAGGGTGACCTCGCGCTTGGCGTGTTTAGCGAGAATCTTTCTGCGGTCGGCGTCGTTCTTGGCCTTCAGGTATTCTTCCCACGAGTCGGCGACGGATCCCTCGTTTTTCTGCACGAGCTCGACGAGCTTCGGGAGGTTTTTGAAGTAGGCGTCGCGGCTCTCGATTTTCTTATCAATGACGATGCGGTCGAAGCGCTCGGAGCGGTCGATGAGCTTCGCGCCGAGGCCGCCGATGTATTTGCCGATGATGGCGGCCTCGAAGAGGGCCTCCTGGGCCTTGAGCTCGGCGGTCTCGATGCGTTTGGAGATTTCGACCTCCTGTTCGCGGGTCAGCAGGGGGACCTGGCCCATCTGCTTTAGATACATCCGGACGGGGTCGTCGAGAATGTCGTTTTGCGAGGTGCGGGTCTCGTCCTCCTCCTCTTTGACCTGGCGAGCTTTGAACTCCTCGACCTGCTCGGGTTCGAGGATCTCGATTTCGAGATTTTGGAGAATGGAGAGGACGTTATCAATTTCGTCCTGGTTCTCGACGGACTCGGGCAGGGCCTCGTTGATGTCGTCGAAGGTGAGGTAGCCCTGCTCCTTCGACTGGCGGATGAGAGCGCGGATCTTGTCGTTGATGCCGCCCGGGGGAAGATTTTCCGGGGACACTTCTGCACCGCCGGCGGCATCGGGAGAATGTGAAGCTCCGATAACGGCTTCGACGGCGGCAGAATGGGGTGAAGAGGCAGCTGATTTGGCTTTGCGCGGCATGGAGAGGGAAGGAGACGAAAAAAAGCGGAGCTTATGCTGCGCTGGGGGCGAGTGCAAGGGGGGAACGTAACAGGCGTTGGAGAGTGGAGCGTTCTTTAAGAAGCGCGCCGGGGTCAACCGTGTTGTCGGTGCTGGCCTGGGCGAGCGCCAAAACAATCTGGTGAAGGCGGGGGGTGAGGGCGCGGGTGCGGAGGTGGGTGATCCCTTCCAAGGCGACTTTAAAAGGATCCTCGATCTTCGGGGACTCGAAAAGCAGGGAAGTCACGAGGGCGCGCTCGGCGTCGGTCTCGAGGAGTGAGTCGAGGTGGTCGCGGCCCGGCCACTGGTCCTCGGCGAACTCGGCCAGAAAACGGTTTAAAAGGGTGCCGGACGGGCGGCGGGCCTCGATCCAGTCGTGGGGCAGGGCAGCGGCGAGGGGTTTGCCGAGTTCGACAAAGTGGAGGAGAAGAAACAGGAGGTGATGCTCGGGGCTGTCGGCATCGTCGGCGGGGGAGGCGTCGGTGCGGGAGTCCGGTTCGGAGGAATCGGCGGAGGCGGAGAGGGGGGCGCCGGATGAAGGCGGGGAGTTTACGAGGCTTTGCGAGGCGGGCCCGGCTGCGGCGCGACCCCCAGTGGCGAGGAAGCGTGCAAAGTCGCGCTCGAAGACGTCCGGGGTGATTTGCAGCGCACCGAGGGCGGGTGCGATTTCACCGAGGAGGGTCTTGCGGAGGAGCTCGGATTCAGCGGAGGCGACGACCTCGTAAATGGAGCGAACGGCCTGCTGGGTGCGCTCGGCGGTGGCTTGGCCGGCCTCGGGCAGGACGTAGCGGCGCATGAACTGCATGCCGCCGAAGGAGCCGTGTTTCACCTCTTCGTAACCGGCGAGGCCTTTTTCCAAGAAGAGCAGATCGGGGTCCACTTTGCCCGCGCCTTCGAGAGTGAGAAAACGCACCTCGATGCCGGTTTTGAGCGCGAGGGGGAGCAGGCGCAGAGCGGCTTTTTGGCCGGCGCTATCGCTGTCGAAGAAACACTCGAGCTGCGTCTGGTAACGGCGCATGAGCATGAGCTGGCTCTCGGTGATGGAGGTGCCTTGGGGGGCGATGGCGGTTTTGAGGCCGACTGACCAGCAGCGCAGGGCATCGAGCTGGCCCTCGACCATCACGAAGGGTTTGCCCTCGCCGACGTGGCTGCGGGCGCGGTCGAGATTGAAGAGAAGGTTGCTCTTGCTGAAAATGGGCGTCTCGGGGGAGTTGACGTATTTTGCCTCGTAGGAGTTGTCGTCTTTCGGCGTGAGATCGGTCTGGCGCGCGGTGAAGGCGGTGACGCGGCCCTGGTGATCGCGAATGGGGATCATGAGCCGGCCACGAAAGCGCGGACGGAGTGCGCCGAGCGTGAGCATGGCGTCGTCGTAAAGGTAAAACAGGCCGCACTGGCGGATGGCGGCTTCGGAAAACTTTTTTCGCATCAACGCGGCGCCGAGGCCGCTGCCGGTGGGGTCGGCGAGACCGATTTTGAACTCGTCGGCCAGCTCCATGGGGAAGCGGCGTTTCTCGGTCCAGTAAGCGCGCATCCACTCGGCGTGTTGGCCGGGGCCTTTGAGCGTCTGGTGCAGGTGGTCGGTCGCGGCCTCGTGGAGGTCGAACAGCTCCTGGCGCAGCGAGCGTTCTTCGCGGGACGGGCCGCCGCCGCCCTCCTCGTATTCGAGGGCGATGCCGAAGCGCTGCGCGAGCGCCTCCATGGACTCGGTGAAGGTGAGGCCTTCGGTTTCCTGCACGAAGGTGAAAATGTCGCCCGCTTTGCCGCAGCCGAAGCACTTGTAGAACCCCTTGTCGGCGTCGAAGTGGAAGGACGGAGTTTTCTCTTGGTGAAAAGGGCAGAGCGCCTTGAAACGACTGCCGCCGGCGCGTCTGGGCGTGGCGACTCGGGCGATCACGTCCACGATATTAATGCGCAGCTTGAGATCTAGTTTGCTGCTATCTTTGATGCGCGGCATGGGGGCGGTGACAAGTGATGGGGACGAAAATGCGCGGCGACGAAAAGAGAAAGCGGATTTGCACTTTCGGTCGGGGCGAGGGTCTGTCAAGGCCTCTGCCTGCATGTCGCTCCGCGTAATCCTTTTCTCCTCTGTCATGATGCTGGCCGGTCTGGCGTCAGCAACCGGCGGCACCACCGCGCCCGTGCCCTCCCTGGTGCCGGTGCCCGCTCCGGTGAAGGATTTGTGGGAAGCGGTGCTGCCCGTGCCCGCGCCGGGCGCCGCCTTGGCGAGCTCCGATTATGCGCCGCCGGTCGAAGGACTTATTCGTGCCTTCGAGGAGCAGGTAGGACGTGGCTTAACTCCCGGTGAAAAAGGGAAGGTCGGACTCAAGCTCTACGCCGATTCTGGTGCCGGCATGGCTACGCCGCAGCCTCTGGTTCAGGCCGTGATCGAGGCGCTGATGCGGCGCGGCTTCCCCCGCGAAAACATTTTTCTGGTCGGTCTTAACCAGCTCCGCCTTCGCCTGACCGGCTACCTGCCAACCGATCCCAAAGTGGCGGCACCGTTCGCGGGCCACCCGTTTTTCGTGCTCGAGTCGGGCCGTTTTTATGACCCGGTCTGGTATTACGACAGCCCGCTGCCCTCGCGATTCGATCCAATTTTGTCCGGCCGCCAGGATGCGAATTTCGTAGCGCGTGGCGACGCCGATCTCGACGGCCTGGTCAAGAACATCGACCGCGATGCCGACCGCAAAAGCTTCCTCGCGACGCCTCTTTTTCTCGAAGCCGATTTCTGGATCAACCTGCCGGTTTACACCGACCACGAGGCGCTGGGCGTGAACGGCGCACTCGTTAACGCCACGCTTTGGAACGCGTCCAACACCTCGCGCTTTTTCCGCTCCAGCCGCAGCGCCCCCGCCGCCGTGGCCGAGATGGCCGCTATCCCCGAGCTGCGCCAGACTTGGGCTTTCACCCTCGCGAGCTTGGAAAAATGGCAGTTCGTCGGCGGCCCCGCCTACAACTCGCTCTACACCCGAGGCGAGCCGCTTCTTTGGCTGGGCAGCGACCCGGTGCACATGGATTTCTTGATGCAGGGCCGTATCAATGCCGCTCGCAAGACAGCCGGCTTCGGGCCGCTCAGCGATGAGATCCGCACCTTGGAATTCGCCGAGGTGCTCGGCCTCGGCTCGCGAAGTGGCGGTGATCCGGTGCGGGTGGAAAACGTGGACGCCCGGGCCCACTAACCCGAACCACTTCCCGCCGAAGTTATTCCTTGGCTAAAAACCCTTGTCACCACGCTCACGCTCCCTCCTTTTTTAAAAATCCGCATTATGACGACTGCCGCTGATTTCCTCCCTTTTTTCATCCAATTGATTCTGGCCGCCGGTCTCGCCGTCTTGATCGTCGGCATCAGCCATCTGCTGGGCCAGCGCCGTCGCAAGAGCAGTGCCATCACCGACACCGCCTATGAGTGCGGCGTGAAGAGCGAGGGCCTGGTCCACACCCGTTTCTCGGTAAAGTTCTACATCACTGCGATGCTGTTCATCCTTTTTGATATCGAGGTCGTCTTCCTTATACCGTGGGCGTTCATCTACCGCGATTTTCTAGCCAACAATATCAGTATTATGGCTCCCATCGGCTTCTTCTTCGGCGTGCTAGTGCTTGGCCTTTTCTACGAGATGAAGAAGGGCGCGCTCGATTGGGAAAAGTGATTTTTCTTCAACGCCCTTAAAATGCGGACCAAGTCGTCCGCCGCCCGCTCCCGCCCATGCGTCTCGACCGCCACATTGCCCGTCAGCGGATCATCGAGCTCGAGAGTCGCGACCTCAAATCTTCGTTTGCGGAGTTGCTTGCCGCTTCGGTCACCAGTTTTCCCGACCTGAAGGCCGACGCCCTGTTACGCAGTTTGATGCAGCGCGAGGGCACGATGACCACCTACCTCGGCAACGGCGTGGCACTGCCGCACGTGCGGGTGAAAATGCCGCGCCGCTACGTGTTTGCGGTCGGCCGCAGTCGCGATGGCATTGTGCATGACGGCACGATGGACGGCGAAAAGGTCCACCTCATCATCCTCCTGCTGGCGAACGAGCGCGCCACCGATTATCTGCAAGTGCTGGCCACCGTGGCCCGACTGGTGAAAGAGGCCGATCTCGTCGCCAGTTTCGTGGCTGCGCCCACCTTGGCGGAACTTCACAGCCGTCTCATCGCCGGCGTCGGCGGCATCCTTGCCCGCCCGGTGCAGGCGCAGCAAAATCGCATCAACCGCCTCATGATTCGCGAGGCTGACCGCGTGGCCCGTGGCGCGGCTTGCAGCACCATCATGGTTTTTGGCGACGCCTTCGTCGGCGGTATCGAACCGGGTGCGTGGTTCCCCAAGACGAAGACCATTCTCGTTACCCGCAACCACGTGGATACGGGCGACGCCGAGGACGCGAGCGCACGCCATTTTGACGTCGTGCAAGTGCGCTCTTTCTCGACCCAGCGCATGGCGCAGTTACGCAGCGCGATGTTCGTGGCGCTGACCCGCGGGATAATCAACTTCAACGACCGCATCTGCTGCGTCGGCGGCATCGCGGGCAGCAACCAGTTCGACACCGTCGTGATCGTGGACGTGGAGCGCGAGTTCCAGACCCTGCTCGGTGGTCATGCCGACCTGCTCCCGCCCGACGTGAAGCCGGAAGTGTTGGAGCGCGTCATCGGCGTGGCAATGGAGCTCGGGGTCGAGGGCCGCGAAGGCCGGCCGGTGGGCTGTCTTTTCGTGGTCGGCGACACGTCCAGCGTGGAACGGCTGACCAAGCCGCTCGTGCTGAATCCATTTTACGGATACAAGGAAGAGGATCGCAATATCCTTAACCCCTTCATGGACGAAACCGTGAAGGAGTTTTCATCCCTCGATGGAGCGTTCGTCATTCGCGGTGACGGCGTGGTCGTATCGGCAGGCAGCTTGCTCCAGGCGGCGGACAGCGACCACGCCCTTCCCAGCGGTCTCGGCAGCCGCCATGCCGCCGCCGCCGCGGTGAGTGTGGCCACTGAGTGCGTGGCGATCGTGGTGTCTTCGAGCACTGGTCAGGTAACGTTATTCCGGCGCGGCGTGATGCTGCCGCTGACAGAGCGCAAGCTGAACCCTGGGGCAGCCTGAGCGCGGTCTCAGAGTTTCTCCTTCCATCCGCGCCGAGGCGCGGCGGCGAAAGCGGAATGCGGCCGAAGCCTTGGCGCGGCGTGCGCGGCCAAGCAAGAGGCGGCGCAACGCATCAAGGTCCGTTTTGATCCCGCGCCCGCTCGCGGGGATTAGGTAGGCGGCGAGCGGTCCGTTTTGGGTGATGACCTGAGGCCGGTCTTTCTTCACCTGCCTCCGCACCTGTCCGTGCGGCGTGTCCCAAACGTCGGCGATGTGATGCCAAAAAGCGCAGCGCACCTCCGGGGGGAATACGGCTCTGACGAGGACATTTAACTGAAGATTTGTTCATGTAACAGCCCGACCCCATTTTTAGCCTCACCCAATTCTTACCTCACGACACAAAGTAGCCTATCAGGTTACATTGTGTCGTGAGGTGGTAGAGCACAACCTTGAGGTGCTGGAAGTGGGCACGGGTGCTGGGCGCAGGAGGCTGGCTCGTGCGCGGTGGTGAGCGTGGAGCTTGGGCGCTGCTGAGGCGGGCGGGATGGAAACGGAGCGGCCTGACGCAAGGTCAGGCCCACTATTCGGGTTAAGGCGTCCCGCTCTCCGGAATTCGTGGTCAATTTTAACTGCCGGATTCAGGTCTGGCGACGGGTAGGCGAGGCGTTACTTGATCGCGATCGCAGCTTTGACGAGCTCGACAAAACTCCGGGCCTCGAGGGAGGCGCCGCCGATCAGGCCGCCATCAATATCTTTCTGGGCGAGCAACTCGGGGGCGTTGGCGGGCTTCATCGAGCCGCCGTAGAGGATGCGCACCTTCTGGGCGGCGGCATCGCCGAAGAGTTTCACCAGGAGACTGCGGATAAAGGCATGAACCTCCTGCGCCTGCTCGGTCGTGGCGACCTTGCCGGTGCCGATGGCCCAGACGGGCTCGTAGGCGATCACGACGCTCGTCGCGAGATCCTTGGAGACGCCATCGAGGCCGGCTTCAAGCTGGGTCTGCACCACCTTGAGGGTGCTGCCGCTCTCGCGCTCGGCAAGGGTCTCGCCGACGCAGAGGATGGGGCGTAACTGGTTTTTCAGCGCGGCGAGGACCTTCTGGTTGATGAAGGCATCGCTCTCGGCGAAGTAGCTGCGGCGCTCGCTGTGGCCGAGGATGACGTGGCTCACGAAGAGAGAGCGCAACATGCCGGCTGAAGTCTCGCCGGTGTAGGCGCCGGAGGCTTCGGGGTGCATGTTTTGCGCGCCGAGGCGGACGGTGGAGCCGTCGAGTTTGTGGGCGGCGCTTTCAAGGCCGGTGAAGGGCGGGCATACCACGACCTCGACCTCGTTTTGCTTGCCGACCTCGGCGACGATATCGGCCACGAGGGCGACGCCGTCGGCGGCGGTTTTATTCATTTTCCAATTACCAGCGATGAGTTTTTTGCGGAAGGACATAGTCTTTAGGTTTAAGATGAGAGATTAAGGTGAAGTTGGAGATCAAAAGCCGGTCCGTGATCCGGGCTTTAAACTTAATCTTCCAACTTCACCCCGTCGTTTTTTTCGAAAGTTAAGTTTTCGAGAAAAAAGACGCCGGGGAGAGCTTTGCCCGCCAGGAATTCCAGAGAGGCGCC
>CAMDHP010000050.1 GCA_945898185.1 Akkermansia muciniphila
AAGATGCATGGTCTTGGGAGTGGCAAGGTGCGCGGTTTATTCCCGGAGGCAAATGGGGCGCGGTCCGGATCGCAGGCTCACCGCGTGAGCTTCCGGTATTTGATGCGGTGGGGGCGGTCGGCCTCCTTGCCTTTGCGTTTACGGAAGTCCTCCAGATATTCGCTGTAGTTTCCGTTGTAATACACAACCTGGCTGTCGCCTTCGAAGGCCAGAATGTGCGTCGCCACGCGGTCTAGGAACCAGCGGTCGTGGCTCACCACCACGGCGCAACCGGCAAAACCTTCCAAACCCTCTTCCAGGGCGCGGATGGAGTTCACGTCGAGATCGTTGGTTGGCTCGTCGAGCAGGATGAGATTCGCGCCGCTCTTGAGCAGGCGGGCGAGGTGGACGCGGTTGCGTTCGCCGCCAGAGAGCACGCCGACTTTCTTTTGCTGGTCGGCCCCGGTGAAGCCGAACTGGCCGCAGTAAGCGCGGGCGTTCACTTCGCGGCCGGGCATACGGATGATGTCTTCCCCGCCGCTGATCGCCTCGTAAATAGTCTGGGCGTCGGGAAGGCTGTCGCGCGACTGGTCAACGTGGGAAATGAGCACGGTGTCGCCGATGCGCACCGTGCCGGTGTCGGCTTTCTCGGCGCCGGTGATGAGACGGAAGAGGGTGGTCTTGCCCGCGCCGTTGGGGCCGATGACGCCGACGATGCCGCCGGGCGGGAGCGCGAACGTGAGGTTATCGAAGAGGAGTTTTTCGCCGTAGGCTTTGGCGACGCCTTTGAGCTCGACCACGAGCTGGCCGAGGCGCGGGCCCTTGGGGAGAACGAGTTCAAATTCGCGCTCCTGCTCGGCGGTGTTGGAGGAGTTGACCATCTTCTCGTAGGCGGTGATGCGGGCCTGAGATTTGGCGTGACGAGCCTTGGTGCCCTGGCGAATCCACTCCAGCTCGCGGGTCATGGCTTTCTGACGTTTATCCTCGGTGCGCTGCTCGGTGGCGAGGCGGGCGGATTTTTGCTCGAGCCAGCCGGAGTAGTTGCCCTTCCACGGAATGCCGTGGCCGTGGGCGAGTTCGAGAATCCACTGGGCGACGTTGTCGAGGAAGTAGCGGTCGTGGGTGACGGCGATGACGGTGCCCTCGTAGCGGGCGAGATGCTGTTCGAGCCAGTGGACGGACTCGGCGTCGAGATGGTTGGTGGGCTCGTCGAGGAGGAGAATGGCGGGTTTTTGAAGGAGCAGGCGGGCGAGGGCGACGCGGCGGCGTTCACCACCGGAAAGGGTGTCCACAATGGCCTCGCCGGGCGGGCAGCGGAGGGCGTCCATCGCCATCTCGACCTGCGGGCCGACATCCCAGGCGCCGAGGCGCTCGATCTCGGCTTGGAGCTTGGCCTGAGTGTCGCCGATGGCGTCGCGGGCCTCGTCGGTGTCGGCGGCGGCGAGGTCATCCCAAGACGCATCGTAGGCGGCGGTAAGATCGGTGAGGTGTTTGACGCCCTCCTCGACGCAGGAGCGGACGGTGGAGCCGGCGGTGAGGGAAGGTTCCTGCTCGAGCAAACCGACGGCGTAGCCCGGCTCGAAGTGGATGGTGCCGTCGAACTCCTTGTCGCGGCCGGCGAGGAGGCGGAGGAGGGAGGATTTGCCTGAGCCATTGAGGCCGAGCACGCCGATCTTCGCGCCGTAGTAAAAGGAGAGGGAGATATCGCGGAGGATCTCCTTGCGCTCGATTTTCTTCGAGACGCGCATCATGGAAAAAATGATCTTGGGTTCTTCGAGCTTGGCCATGGGTGAAAGAGGGAGACGGAACGGTGGCGGATAAAAACGAGAAGGCGGGCGGGCCTTTGTCTACTACGAGCGGGCGAGGGCGGCGATGCGATCGGCGAGAGCGGTGGCGGTGGCGGCGACCCATTCCTCGCCCTGCGCTGCGGTGGCGAGCGTCGCGTCGCCCATCACGCCGTCGGGGGCGATGTCGCGGGTGCTCCATGCCAAGGTGAGGGCTGCGCCGACGGGCCGGAGTTCGCCGGCGTCGTTGAGTTGCGCGGGGTAGTGGCAGATGGCTTCGGCGCGACGCACGAGAGCGGGTGCGAGAGCGAGCATGAGAGCGGTTTCCCACTCCCCGGCGTGGAAACCGTAGGCCGCCTCTTGCGGACTCTGTTCGGGTTTTAACCCATGCTGAAGCATGCCGATCCGCAGGCCGGGTGTGGATTGCAAATCGCGGATGAGCGAAACGAGCAGCGCGCTGTTTCCGCCGTGGGTGTTCCAGAACGCGATGTGTTGAAAACCGAGCCGGCAGAGTTGCTCGACCTGCGCGCGGACCATGGCGGAAAACGTGGCGGTGGAAAGGCTGAGCGTGCCGGGGAAGTCGGCGTGTTCGGTGCTTTTTCCGACGAGCAAAGGCGGCGCAACCCACACCAGGCACGAGGCGGGCAAAAGTGCGAGGGCGCGCGCCAGCAGACCCTGCCCGATAATGGCATCGGTGCCCACGCCAAGGTGCGGCCCATGTTGCTCGATGGCGGCAGTCGGAATGATCACCAAGGAGCCGGGACGGTTGGCGGCAGCGACCAAAGCGGACGGGGTTGAGGTCAACAAGGTGCGAACGCCGTAGGGTCGCCAGAGCGGCGCTGGAGCGGCGACTGCGTTGGTGTTGCGCGGCAAGGGCTTGAAATCGGCGGCGGGCGGGCGCCCGTTCCACGCGGCTTCGGAGAGAAGGCGGGCGAGGCGCTCCGCTGAACGGGTTAACAAGAGATCGCCCTCCGTCACCCGAAGCGGGTCGAGCGGTCCTGCTGGCAGTGGCGGTGGGTGCGACCAATTTCCGGGACGAAACTCCTCGCTCGAAGAGACCTGAGGATGGGATTCCACGGGCTCCGCCCCCAGGACGGTCGCAGCCGCCGCCTGAAGGGCGAGACGTTGCAGAAGAGGCGCGGCCGGATGGAAATCGAGACCGAGCGAACCGAGATGGATGCGATAAACGGTCAAACCGGTTTCAACCCGGATATCAACCGCCACGGCGTCGAGCCATTCCTTATGCCACGGGCTGGATGAGAGGAGCAGCAAGCGAGCGAACCCCGCGAAACGAACGCCCTTGGTGATCTCCCGCACCACGGCGTGAGCGGTGTCGAGCGGGAGCCCGAACCAAGTGCAAGTCGGGTAGGGGGCCGGACCGAAGCGCAGGGGCGGGAGCACGCAAGGTGCGCAGGTGAGGGCGGCTTTTTCGCAGGCCTCGGTCAGGACGCGGGAAGCGACGGCCTCCTCGGCATCCAGACTCAGGCCCATGCCGTGATCGGCGTAGCCGTGCACAGGCAGCACGGCGAGCGCGCCGGGATGAGTGGCGCGGGCGGTGAAATCAGTGGTGGCGAGGTGGGCCCAGGACGTCTCGGAATGAAGCCGTGCAAGCCAGGTCATGGTCATGCGGCGAGATTGCGAACCGGCGGGGCGGCGGCGAGGGGATTTTTGACCGCCCCAGCTTGCAAAGGTCCGGCAGCGGCGCTCCTTCGCACCGTGCCCGCCGACTTGTCACCCACCTTGCTCTGGTTCCGTCAGGATCTTCGCCTCACGGACAACCCCGCGCTCGCGGCGGCGATCGGACGCGGAGGGTCGGTGGTGCCCGTCTTTATCCTCGACGATGCGGGGGAGGGCGAGTGGCTCCCTGGCGGCGCTTCGCGCTGGTGGTTGCACCATTCGCTTGCCGCGCTGGCGGCGGATTTGGAGCATCGGGGATCGCGGCTGATCTTGGCACGCGGAGATTCGGCCGGCGAGCTTCGGCGATTGGTGAAGGCCACGGGCGCGGGGGCGGTGTATTGGAACCGCCGATACGAACCGGCGGCGCGCGCGCGGGATGCTGCGATCAAGGCTGCCTTTGCGGCCGACGGTCTGGAGGCGAAGAGCTTTAACGCCGCGCTCCTGTTCGAGCCGCACACGATTCAGAATAAACAAGGCCGCCCCTTTCAGGTTTTCACCCCCTTTTGGCGGCACTGCCTGGCCTTGCCCATGCCCGAACCGGTTGCGGCGGGCAAAGCGGAGCACGCGAGCTTGATGGCGCCCGCGGAGTGGCCGGCATCGCTTGAATTGGCGCAGTTAAGCCTGTTACCGACCATCCCCTGGGACGCGGCATTCGGCAAAATGTGGACCCCCGGCGAAGCCGGTGCGCAGGCGCGGTTGAAACGATTTTTGCGCGGCGATGTGGTGCACGCTTACGACACGCAGCGAAATTTACCGGCGGTTGAAGGCACCTCGGGCCTTGGGCCGCATTTGCACTGGGGGGAAATCGGACCGCGTCAGATCGCGGCGGCGGTGCGGGCGCTCGGCAAGGCGGCGGGCACTGATCCCGCGAGCAACGGCGCGCGGGTGTTTCTCAGCGAAGTGGGCTGGCGGGAATTTGCCTATCACCTGCTCTTTCACTTCGAGCATACCCCGGCCAAGCCGCTGCGCGCGGACTTCGAGCGCTTCCCTTGGGCGGAGGATGTGGACGGGGCCAAGCTCCGGGCCTGGCAGCGCGGACAGACCGGTTACCCGATTGTGGATGCAGGCATGAGGCAGCTCTATGCGACGGGCTGGATGCACAATCGCGTGCGCATGATCGTGGCGTCGTTTTTGGTGAAACACCTCCGCCTGCCCTGGCAGCAAGGGGCGGCGTGGTTTTGGGATACGCTGGTGGATGCTGACCTCGCGAGCAACACCCTCGGCTGGCAATGGAGCGCGGGTTGCGGGGCAGACGCGGCGCCGTATTTCCGGATTTTCGCGCCGGTGACGCAGGGCGAACGTTTTGATGGCGCGGGCAACTACGTGCGCGAGTGGGTCCCCGAGTTGGCGAAGTTACCCGATAAGTTTTTGCACGCGCCCTGGACGGCGCCTGAGAGCCTGCGGGAATTTGCCCGTGTGAAGCTGGGGCCCGCTTCGGAAGGCGGCAACTATCCGCAGCCCATGGTGGATCACGCGGAGGCGCGCGCGGAGGCGCTTGCGGCGTTCAAGGCTTTGCGCGGCGCAAGCGCGGAGGCGGACGAATGAGCCGGCCGCTACGAAACCTGGTCGTCGTGCTGGGCGATCAGCTTAACGCCGACTCGTCCGCCCTCGACGGCTTCGACCCGACGCAGGACGCGATCTGGCTGGCGGAGGTGGCCGAGGAATCCGAACACGTGTGGTCAAGCCAGCCGCGTATCGCGGTGTTTCTGGCCTCCATGCGCCACTTCCGCGACGCCCGGCGTGCCGAGGGGAAGACGGTCCACTACACTGAACTCGACGATCCGAAAAACGCTGGAACGCTCGCGGGCGAACTGGCCCGTGCGGTTAAAAAGTTTAAGCCCGAGCGACTGATCATGACCGAGCCCGGCGAGTGGCGGGTGTGGCAAGCGCTGGAAGCCGTCGCGGGCGAACTGGGTTTGCCGCTGGAGGTGCGCGTGGACCGGCATTTCTACGCGAGCATCGCGGATTTTAAGCAACACGCGCTGGGCCGGAAACAGTTTCGGTTGGAGTTTTTTTACCGCGAGTTGCGCCGAAAAAATTTGGTCCTCCTCGATGCGAAAGGCGAGCCCGAGGGCGGGCAATGGAACTACGATCACGACAACCGCGGAAGTTTTCCGAAGGGCGGCCCGAAGGACGTGCCGGCACCAGTGGCGTTTGCTCCTGATACCACGACACGGGAAGTGCTCGCCCTGGTGGCGAAACGTTTCGCAAAACACCCCGGAAAACTCGCTGCCTTCGACTGGCCGGTGACACCGGCGGATGCGCAGCGGGCGCTCGATGATTTTATCGCGCATCGCCTGGGTGGGTTCGGCCAGTTTCAAGATGCGATGTGGACCAAACAGCCCTGGCTCTACCACTCGCGCCTGTCGGCGGCGCTTAACCTAAAGTTACTCGACCCGCGCACCGTGGTGGCAGCCGCTGAGCGAGCCTACCGCGAGGGAAAGGGTCGCGTCTCGCTCGCAAGCGCGGAGGGATTTATCCGGCAAATACTCGGCTGGCGCGAATACGTGCGCGGTATCTACTGGCACTTCATGCCGGACTACGCGGAGAAAAACGCGCTCAAGGCGACCGAGGCGTTGCCGTCGTTCTATTGGACCGGCGACACCGAGATGGCCTGCCTTCGCGACTCCATCGGGCAAGCCCTCGACTACGGCTACTCCCACCATATCCAGCGCCTGATGGTGACGGGGCTTTACTCACTGCTCATCGGAGCGGATCCGCGCAAAACCCACGAGTGGTTTCTCGCCGTGCACGTGGACGCGGTGGAGTGGGTCGAGCTGCCTAACACCCTCGGTATGTCGCAGTATGGCGACGGCGGCATCATGGCCTCAAAGCCCTACGCTGCGACCGGCAAATACATCCAGCGCATGAGCAACTACTGCGCAGGTTGTCGCTTTGATCCGGCGAAGTCTACCGGCGACGATGCGTGTCCGTTCACGACCTTGTATTGGGATTTTCTGATGCGGCACGAGCCTGTGCTGGCGGCTAACCAGCGCATGGCCTTGCAGGTGAAAAACCTCGTCCGTCTCAAGCCCGCCGAGCGCACGGCCATTCAGGCGCGCGCAGGTGAAATCCGGGCCAACGGCGGCGCACCGCCTGCGGAACCGGGTCGTTTACTCTAGCCCCTTCCTCCTTGGCGCGGGCGGTCTTTGCCGTTCTGCTCGCGATTTTCGTAACCATGAGCACCACGCGCAAACCGGTCCTTCTCATCATTCGCGACGGTTGGGGGCACAACCCCAACGCCGACCAAAACAAGGTCAACGCCGTCGCCCTCGCCCACAAACCGGCGGACGATTTTCTCCAGGCCAACGCCCCCGTGGCACTCGTTTCCGCCAGCGGCCTCGATGTCGGCCTGCCCGACGGTCAGATGGGCAATTCCGAGGTCGGCCACGAAAACATCGGCGCGGGTCGCATTGTTGACCAGGAACTTGTCCGCCTTAACAAGCTCTTCACCGACAAACAACTCGTCCCCAATCCGGTCTGGCAGGCCGTCGTCGCGCGCGTCAAAGCCTCCGCCACCGCCAAGCTCCACCTGATGGGAATCGTCTCCGATGGCGGCGTGCACGGCATGTTGGAGCACCTCTACGGTTTGCTCGCCCAGGCGAAGGAAGACGGCGTCGCGGGCGACCGCGTGTTTGTCCACGCCTTCACCGATGGCCGCGACACGCCGCCATCCAGTGCCCTCGGCTACCTCGCGCAAGTCGAAGCCAAGATCCGCGAGCTCGGCTACGGCCGCATCGCCACCGTCACCGGCCGTTTCTGGGCCATGGACCGCGACAACCGTTGGGAGCGCGTCAAAAAAGCCTACGATCTCCTGACTGGTCGCGCTACCGCCGCCACCTCCACGTCCGCCGCCGCCGCCGTGCAACACTACTACGAGAATCCGCTTTCCGAGACTCAAAAGGGCGACGAGTTTGTGCCCGCGACAGCGATTGTCGGCGCTGACGGCAAGCCCCTTGCCACCTTTCAGGACGGCGACGCTGTAGTGTTTTATAACTACCGAGGCGACCGCCCGCGCGAGATCACCAAGGCGTTCGTGCTTGATGGCTTCGCCGAGTTTGATCGCGGCCCGAAGCTCGACCTCTACTACGCCACCATGACCGAGTATGAGTCCGGCCTGCCGGTGCACGTCATCTCGCCCAAGCCGCCCAAACTCAAAAACATCCTCGCCGCCGCCGTTTCCTCCGCTGGTGTCGCCCAGTTCCGCTGCGCCGAGACCGAGAAGAATCCACACGTCACGTTCTTTTTTAACAACTACAACAAGGACCCGTTCCCCGGCGAAGACCGCGCATGCCCGGCCAGTCCGAAAGTGGCCACCTACGACATGCAGCCTGAGATGAATGCCGTCGAGGTCACGCGGCTCAGCAAGGAGGCCATCCTCTCCGGTAAATACGGCATGATCGTGGTCAACTACGCCAACCCCGACATGGTCGGCCACACCGGCTCGCTGCCCGCCACCATCAAGGCCTGCGAAGCGACCGACGCCGGCGTCGGCGAGTTGCTCGCGGCAGTCAAATCCGTCGGCGGTCGCGCCGTGGTCTGCGCCGACCACGGCAACGCTGAGATGATGTGGGACCCCACCGTCAACGGCCCGCACACCGCCCACACCCTCAACCTCGTCGAGGTTTTCGTGGTCGGCGAGGGCTTCACCAAGACGACCAAGATGCGTTCTAGCGGCCGCCTGGCCGACATCGCGCCGACGGTGCTCGACCTCATGGGGCTGCCCAAGCCAGCGGAGATGACCGGCGAGAGTCTGATCGTTCGCTAAGCCGCCGGGTTTTCGCCCACGCCTTCGTCGCCCATCCGGCGCGGGTGCGCTTTCATTTCCCGAAAAAGCCAACAAGCTTGAAGCTATTCAAATTTGTTGAGGCCGTGATCAGTGCATCCGGCTGACGGCTGCCCGCTCGTAAGAGACGGCGCGGCTCAGACGGTGGTAGACGGGGCGTTTCTGCTCCGGGGTCAGGGGGGGAAGGGCGGGCAGGTCGTAGGCGCGGGCGTCGCTGAGCAGGCGCGCGGCAAGAGCGCGAGCCTCGTCCCAGCGTTCGCGCAATTGGACGGTGGCGAAGGGCAGGTCGGGTGCGAGGGAGTCGGCGGCGGCGAGGTTTTTCAAGAAGCCGCGCCATTCGGTGAGAAGGCGGTCAATGTCGCCCCGGCCAGCTCGGGCAAACTCGTCCGCCAAAGTATGGGCCAGCGTGCCGCGCGAGGTGGTGCGTTCGGCGAGAGCCTGCACAACCTCGCTCGCGCCGTATCCGTAGGCGGGGGGCACACCCTCGGAGAGGTAGCCTTCGACGCTCACGCGGCGGTAGGTCTTCTCGCAGACGTGGACGAGGCGGCCGAGGCGGCGGGGATTGGTTCCGGCGAAACGGTCGCCGGCGAAGAGGTTGGCGCTATCGTAGAGGAGATGGTCCACCGGGTAACGGCGGTCCTCGAGGCCGGCGGCGAGGGCTAGGCCTTCTGGGCCGAGAAAGACGGAGCTGATAGCGCCCCGAGCGGTGAGGCGAAGGCGTTTGTCGAGGATTCCCACGCGTTGCCATTCCCAGAGAGGAGTGGGCTCAGGCGACAGGGCGAGGCAGGCCGGGCGGAGTTCGCAAGTGGCGCACCCGACGAAGGGCTCGCGGCGGCGGCGGACGAGCCGGGCGCGCCCTGTATCCGTTAACTGGTGACAAGGCGGGACGGACTCGGGAGCGAGCGCAGTGGTGGCTTCGGCGCCGAGGACAAGCGGGGTATCGGAAAAAAAGCGGCCCGACACGAAACGGGCGAGGTCGAGGGCCGAATCGCCGGGGGCGAGCTGGCGGAGCAGGGCGGCCCAGGGAAGGGGTGCGGCGCGTTTTAGGCGTAGCGGGGCGGCGCGGTGGAGGCGCGGGGTGCTGCTGGAGACGAGCATGTAGCCGGTCTCGTCGAGGCCGCGGCGGCCGGCGCGGCCGATCATTTGGAGGAGCTCATGGGGGGCGATGTCCCGCTCAATGGCGCCGATGCGGAAGCTGGCGGCGGTGAGCATGACCGAGCGAAGGGAAAAGTTAATGCCGGCGGCGAGACCGAGGGTGGCGACGACGGCGCGGAGTTGTCCGGCTTTGGCAAGGGGTTCGACGAGACCGGCGCGTTGCGCGTAGGAAAGGCCGCTGTGGTGAAAGGCGACGCGCCGGGTAAGGAGTTTGGCGAGAACGGGGCCGGCCATTGATTCCTGCTCGGGAGTGAGTGAGAGCGGATCGGCGAGGGGCAGCTCGCGGGCAAGTTGGCGGGCGAGTCGCTCCGACTCGGCGCGGTGGGGGGCGAAAACGAGGACGGGGGCAAGGCCCTCCCGTAGTGCGCCGGCGACGCGCCGGGTCCAGAAACTCCCGATCTCGGAGGGGAGGCCGTAGATGAGGTCGTCAATATCCACTTCCTCAAGCGGGACGGGGCGGATGGCGGTGCGGACTACCTTGACGCGGCGGCCGAGACGGGTGAGCCAGGCGGCGACATCGTCGGGGTTGGCGACGGAGCCGGAGAGCAGCAGGAGTTGGGTCGAAGCGGGAAGGGTCGCGAGAACGCCCTCGTAGTGGTTGCCGCGGGTGGGATCGGAGAGCCACTGGTATTCGTCAATGACGAGGAGATCCGGGAGGCTTGGGGTCGAGGGACCGTTGGATAAAGTGTAGCCAATTTGGTTACTCTTTACCTGACTGCGGAGAAGTCCGCCCTGGGCAGCTTCGAGGGTTGCGACGACAACGGGAGCGTTGAGGGAGACCGATAGATCGCCGGTCGTGATGCCAACGCGCCAACCGCGGGCGAGCCACTCGGCATATTTGTCGTTTGCAAGGGCGCGCGTGGGGACGGTGAAGATCGCGCGACGGGTGAAATTGCCCTGCTCGATAAAGCGCTCGAAGACATGGGTTTTGCCGGCGCCAGTGGGAGCGTCCACGATGACATCATGGCCAGCCTGGAGGGCATGCACGGCGTCGCGCTGCCACGAATCGGGCAACATGAGGGATTGCAGGCCTGCGAGGTCGCCGAAACGCATGAAGCGCGGACGGTAATTCGCGAAGGCGTGCGGTCAAACGGAGCATGGATTGCCCCATGACTTTGGCGACGATGCGGAAGTGTTGTGAATACATCGAGTTCACGAAACCCATGCGTTCGCCCGAGGGGCGGGCTCTGCGCTGCGAGTCTGGGCGAAACTTTGCGTTTGCCGCGCCCGTTGCCGCGACCTGAATCAGATGCTTCTCCTCCTGTTTCCCTGACCTTCCTGATTCGCCCGCCGCATGCATCTCCAAGCGCTCAAGCTCCACGGTTTCAAATCCTTCGCCGACCCCACGACTTTGCGCTTTGAGAAGGGCGTAACCGCCATCGTCGGTCCCAATGGCTGCGGTAAATCCAATGTCGCCGACGCCATCCGCTGGGTGCTCGGCGAACAGTCCGCCAAGGCTCTTCGCGGCGGCAAGATGCAGGACGTCATTTTCGAGGGTGCCGACACCCGTAAGCCCGCCCAAATGTGCGAGGTTTCCCTCCTCCTCACCGATTGCGAAAAACAGCTCGGCAGCGAGTTTCACGAGATCGAGATCATGCGCCGCGTCTATCGCGACGGCGGCGGCGAATATTTTTTCAACGGCCAGGCCTGCCGTCTAAAGGACATCCAAAAACTCTTCATGGATACCGGCATCGGCCGGACTAGCTACTCGATTATGGCGCAGGGCCAGATTGATCAGATTCTCTCCTCCAAACCCGAGGAACGCCGCGCCGTTTTCGAAGAGGCCGCCGGCATCACCAAGTATAAATCCCAGCGCAAAGAGGCCCTGCAAAAACTCGCCCTCACCGACGCCAATCTCGTGCGCGTCGCCGACATCGTCGCCGAGGTCGGCCGTCAAATCGGTTCGCTTAAGCGTCAGGCCTCAAAAGCCCTTCGCTACAAGAAACTCTCCTGGCGTCTGCGACACCTCGCGCTCGCTCAGCACGGGTTCAACTACGCGCAACTCTCCGCCCAGCTCGCGACCCTCGAGGAAAACGTCATCAAGCTCCGCGCCGCCGCCGAGACCCGTCGCGTCCATCTGCACCAGCAGCAGTCCGAGCTCGAAGAAAAGAAGTCTGTCCGCTCCCGCCTCAACCAACGCGTGCAGGAGGCCCAGCAAGCCGTCTTCGATCTTCGCTCCGAAAAAGAGCAGGCGGAGAACGCCTCCAACCTCGCCCAAATCAAACGCAGCGGTCTCGCCGAGCGGCTCGAGTCTTCACGCGGCAACGTCGAGGAACTTGAGATGCAGCTTCACGAGCTGACTTCGCAGGCCGACACCGGCGCGCAGGATAAACAGATGGAGCTTACGTTGCTCGGCAGCTCCGACGCCGTGTTTCAGGACCGCAATCGCGAGCTCACCGTGCTCGACGCCGAGTTGTCCAAATTCGAGCAGGAACTGTCCCAGACTAAGTTTCAGGTGCTTCAGTTTGAGAGCAACGTCGCCCGTCTCCGCACCGACACCACCGGCTACGAAGTGGACCAAAAAACCTCCGCCCAGCGCCACGAATCCGTCGCCGCCGATGTCGAGGGCGTGCGTCAGCAGCAGTCCTCCGCTGCCCAGCAATTCTCCGAGATCCAGGCCCGCGTCGAGGAGGCTCAGGTCACCAAGGCCCGCGCCCACTCCGAGACTCAGGATCTGCAAATCCAGATCGGCGACCTCACCAAGGAATTCCGCGAGGCGCAAAAATCTCTCCAGGAAATCGACCGCAACATCGCCCAGCGCAGCGCCCGCCTCAAACTTCTTCAGCAGCTCGCCGAGAAGTTCGAGGGCTTCGGCGAGGGCGCAAAGGCCATTCTCCAAGGGCGTTTCGCACCTGTTTTCGGAGTCGGCACCGCCAAGCCGCGTCCCATTACCGAAGGACTCCGTCCGGTTGCCGAGTGGACGCGTGCTCTCGAAGCTCTGCTTGGCGCGGCGAGTGAGGCCGTCGTTGTCGCCGATCTGGACGTCGCGCAAAAAATCATCGGCGAACTGGAAGCCCAGCAAATCGGGAGCGCGGCGATCCAAATTCCAAATCCCAAGGCCACAATCCCGAGGGAGTCCGCCGCCTTGCCTCCCGGTCTTCGTTTAGCCACGGATTCGCTCGCGGGCTTCGATGCCGATCACCCCGCGGTCGCGCTTTTGCGCAGTTGTTATCTGGCCGACGACCTTGGCTCCTTCCTGAGCTACTGGCGCGCGAATCCGGAGTTCCGTTTTCTCGCCGTCGCCACTGCCAAGGGTGAACTCGTTGACTCGCGCGGCATCATCTTCGGCGGCTTCCGAAAAAAGTCCGGTAGCAGCCTCGTGCAGCGCGAAGTGGATCTGCGCGAGACCGCCAAGGCCCTCGCCGACGATCAGATCGCCCACGATGCGCAGCGCCAGGTCATTGATTCCATCCAGCTCCGGCTCACCGAAGCCGAGCAAAACCTCGAAGCTAAACGCGGCGAGGTCCTCGAAGCTTCCCAGACCCTCGCCACCGTTCAGCAGGAGGAGCGCAACGGCCAGCGCGCGGTCGAGGAGCTCGCCCAGCGCGTCGAGCGCATGGATCGCGAACTCCAGCAGCTCGAAGCGGCCCGCCACGAGATGCAGACGCGTTTTGATCGCGCCCGCCAGCAGCTCATTGAGGCCGAGCAGGCGGTCGACGCTGGTCGCGCGCGCTCCAACGAAATCGAGACCACGATCACCACCTTGCGCACCGAGCGCGACGTGAAGCGCGACACCCTCGCGCAGGCCCGCCTCGAGCTCGCCGAGCGCCGTCAAAAGGTTGAAGTCCTCGACCGGGGCATCGCCGACATGCAGCGCCGGCGCGCCCAGCTCGCCGAGATTCTGATTCAGCGCCAGCGCGAGATCGAGGCCTGGACCGAGCAGACCGGCGCACTCGAGCAAGAAGCTGACGGCCAGCGCTACCGTGCCGGCCAGCTCGCCGAGACCCTCACGGTCGCGATGCAGCAGGTGGAACTTATCCGCCAGCAACTCATCGAAGTGGAACGTTCGATCAACGGCGTGGAATCATCGCAGGATGGCATTCGCACCGACGCCGAGAAATCCGCCTCGGACCTGAGCCGCTGCGAGATCGATTTGGCGCAGGTGCAGAGCCGGGTGCAGTTCATCACTGAAGACGTGCAGCGCGAATACCAGCTTCCGGTCGGAAGTTACGATTGGCGCGGCCTGCTTTATCGCGCCGACGACCAGCCGCCCGACCTCAAGGTCCTCGATTTGGAGGACGACGATGACGAAGACGGCGCGTCTGAATCCGAGTCCGGACCCCCCCTCGGAACGCCGAGCTCCAGTTCGGCCCCCGAACCGGATGCCGAAGTCGCCGCCGACAGCGATGCCGCACGCAAGAAAACGCGCCGATCAAAACGATCCGGCCCCAAGCCCGACGCGACCGAGGAAGATCTTGTCGCCGTCGCCGCCTCCGCCGACTGGCCTGCGATCAAGTCCGAAGTTGAAGCGCTGCGTCAGCGCCTCGGCGCGATGGGTGCGGTCAATACCGCCGCCATTGAGGAATACATCGAACTGAAGCAGCGCTACGATTTCCTCCGCGCGCAGAGCGCCGACCTCATCAACGCCAAGGCCGAGCTGGTCAAAACCATCGACGAGATTAACGCGACCTCGATGGCGCAGTTCCAGATCACCTTTGATCAGATCAAAAAGAACTTCGTTTACACCTTCCAGACCCTCTTTGGCGGCGGCGTGGCCAACCTCGAACTCGTCATGACTGACGACATTCTCGAGTCCGGCATTGAGATCACCGCCCAGCCGCCCGGCACGAAGTTAAAGAGCATCACCCTTCTTTCCGGTGGACAGAAAACGCTCACGGCAGTCGCGCTGCTCTTCGCGCTCTACATGGTGAAACCCTCGCCCTTCTGCTTGCTCGACGAGTTGGATGCCCCGCTCGACGAATCGAATATCGGGCGATTCACCGACCTGTTGAAGAAATTCGTGCACGAGTCGCAGTTCATCATCATCACGCACAACAAACGCACGGTCTCGGCTGCGCAGGCGATCTACGGAGTGACGATGGAAGAGCGCGGCGTCTCGAAGACCGTCTCGATGCGCTTCAACCAAGTGCAAGGCGAGCCCGACAAGCATCCGGAGAACATAGCCGAATCCGTGCGTGGATCGAAGAGTGCCGCGTTCAGCAGCTAAGCGCCCCGCCTTGCCGCCGCACCGGATGCCACCTTCGCGCACGACGGGACCCGCGGCCGCCGGCGGCCTGCATCCGCGCAACCGGCATCACGGGCGCTACGATTTCCCGCGCCTGGTGGCGGTTTATCCGGGCCTGAGCCGCTATGTGATTTCGCATCCGGGCGGTGGCGACACGGTGGATTTTTTCGATCCGGCGGCGGTTATCGCGCTCAACCGTGCGCTGCTCATGGACGATTACGGACTCGTGTTTTGGGATCTGCCGCCGGGCGCGCTTTGTCCCCCGATTCCGGGCCGGGTGGATTATCTGCACCACGTCGCCGACCTGCTGACGAAGGATCGCGGCGCAGGGCAGAAAACCGATGAGAAAGTGCGCGTCCTCGACATCGGCATGGGGGCGAACTGCATTTACCCGATCCTTGGCGTCGGTGAATACGGCTGGCGCTTCTTAGGCACGGACACGGACGCGGGCTCAGTGGCTTGGGCTAAAAAACTTGTGGCGGCGAATCCCTCGCTGAAAGACCGCATAGAGTGCCGGCACCAGCCCTTGGCGGAAGATATTTTTGCGGGCGCGGTGCGCGAGACGGAGCGCTTCGCGGTGTCGGTCTGCAATCCACCCTTTCACGCGTCGGCGGCGGAGGCCGAGGCGGGCGCGGTCCGCAAGTTGCGTAACCTCGATGAAGGGCGACTCACGGAGCGCGCGGTGTTGAACTTCGGCGGCCAGAGCAACGAGCTTTGGTGTCCGGGCGGCGAGGTGGCCTTCGTGCGGCGCATGATCGCTCAAAGCGCGGCGAGGCCTGCGCAATGCCGCTGGTTTACCACGCTGGTGTCGAAGCGTGCCAGTTTGCCGGCGATTCAACGCGCCCTGCAAGCGGCTAGGGCGGCAGCAGTTCGCATTATTCCGATGACGCACGGCCAGAAGCACAGCCGAATCGTGGCTTGGCGGTTTTTGGAGTGGAGCGAGTAGGCAGGAATCCTAATAGGAATCCTAAATAGGGTCAGGCCGTTTTTTGTAGATGATTTTCCATGCGTAGCCGATAAAGATAGCTTCGCAGCGTCGCCGCCCCGCCGATTTGCAGGCGAGCCGCCAGCCAGGCGAGTGACGCGCCACTCTGCCCTCTTGCTCGCATGGCAACCTTGAGTTTCCAATCTTGGCGTCTGGGTTTTGTGGCCAAGTCCTTATCCTTCCGCCCTAGCTCGGCAAGCGCCTCCATTACTGAAGCTTCCCAAGCTCCCTCACGCAGTTCCTGCACCTCACTATGCTCGAAACCGGGATTGAGCGCCCGCTGACCATACTCCTTCCCCATCTCCTTCCGCCAATCGGCGCTGCCTATCGCCCAACCCTTTGAAAGCCCCTTTATACCAAGAGCATCCCAACGGGCCTCATCCTGGCCAACCTCCACGAGGTAAGCGCCATAAGCCCTCCGTCCCGCCTCATCGGAACCAAATCGGACGCCCGCACACCAGCCACAATCGTCAATCCAGTTCGCCCCCTTAACGATTCCGCCGAGGCTGCTCCAGCGAAAATTCGCCACCTGGTCGGCCGCCACGATTTTCGCCCGCACGGGATTGAGATGAATGTAGTCCACAACCCGCCCCAGTGCAGCAGTATCCTGAATCAACAACGCCTGATAACGTCCCTGGAACAGATGTCCCCGCTCTTGGCGAAACCGGTTAAACCGCGTCGCCCAAGTGCTCTGAAGCCAGTGCATTCCTTCGACTAGATTTGGCTCCGGGGTTTCTAATGCGAGGTGGTAGTGGTTCCGCATCAGCACATATGCGTGCATCCGCCATCCCATTAACCGCCTCGCCTCCTTCACCGTCTCCAAAAACGCCTGTGCCTCTCCCGGACTCAGAAACAGATCGCTCCGATAATTCCCCCGGTTGATCACGTGGTAGATCGCTCCTTGAAACTGAATTCGTAATTTTCTCGCCATACACCCAGCTTTACCGAACTTCTGTCTTCAATCAAGAATTAATCCATAAACAACGGCCTGACCCCATTGGATTGGTCTTGCAAACATGGCAGCCATGGTCGTTCTCCGTAGCGCCTTGTTAGGCTCCTTTCATTTTATATATTGGAATTTACGGTTTAATTCTATAAAACTGTTTCAGGCTGACAATCTCGTAGAAACGCTGCATCCTTGACCCATCTCCTAAAACATTTGTTTCTACATCGGTCCAATTTTCTAAATCGATTGATGTTTGAATCGTGTAACGCCGGTCTAGGGCGGTGTCGAATTTCAGCGAAAGGGCAGTCTCAATCGTTAGATTAGGGTTGCCGGAGAATGCCAATGCCTTTACTTCGGCACTAGACAGTGCTCGATTATAGAATCTAAACTGATCAAGGGTAATTCCCGGGAATCCTATTTTAAGATTATTCCCACCTATGAATTCGCCTGAGAATGCTTGAAATGAATCAAGCACTCCATCAATGTAAATCGCCCTTTGATTATTCTCGGTATCGAACGTGAACGCGAAATGGTGCCAAGTGGATACTTGGATCTGGGTGGCCGAATCAAAATCGTTATAAAAGAATGAATACCGTATGTAATTCCCATAGTCTAGCGCAACAAGCATATCTTCATTTAGCTCCCCGCCCGTTCCAGCTGGATGACCAAGACCGAAAACCCATCCGCCGTTTGAACTATTCCCAACATAATCTTTCCGAACCCAAAAGGATACGGTTGAAGATGAATTTGCAAGGGATGGTCCGATACCTAAGAAAAATGTTCCATTGGCGGCAGGTGTAGCTAACTGCACAGCGGAAGAAGCGTTGCCGAAACGATCCGGAACGAAATTGAAAGTTCCTCCTGCCGATAGATTAAAATTGCTCCCGCTTGAATCCATTAAATCACCATTGAAGTTGTAAAGGGCAACAAGCCCAGAATTTAAATTTTGCGACAAACTCGCGGGCTCAGGAATGACGGTGACAGAAATTTCATCCAAAGTAGACGAGGTGCCAAATCCTTCTCGACTATAAAGGGCAATTTTCCCGCCACTTGAATAATCACTGATGGCGATTAATTCCTCGATTCCATTCACGGTCAATCCAATTGAAGTTCCAATTAAAGTAGCCGAAAAACTATACGTCTGACTTGTTTGGAGTGAATAAGATTTTATGGCTAAATTTATATGATTATCGTTTGAATCAGTTTTTTGAATGGAGATTTGATCACCATCGTTTGAAAAAGCAAAAATTATTCCATTCCTTTCTGCGAAAGAATTTCCAGTCGGGATTAATCCATCGGTTCGTACCACAATCTTAAGATGCTCTAAATTTTGATTTAGGGTGAATGATCCGCTAATTTGAATATCCCCAGAGAAAGAGTTTTGAGAAATTAAAGTTCCTCTTTGTGTTAATGTGACAAAGCCGCCACTCTGATCAACCGATGATCCACCGATTGGAGTGGCAACTATCCATTTTGAGGAATCAACAGAGGGCGAACTAAAATTATCCGTCAAGAGAACTTGAGCTGATAAGACAGCGGGAATTAGGAATGACGCGAAGATGAATGGCCTTTTCATAGGTTGTTTGTGGTTTTTTGATTTTTATGCCGAGAAGTGAGTAAAACGTCAATTATAACTAACGAAAAACAATTCGGCGCGGAAGCGCCTTCTGGGTTTGCTGCCTTGCCTAACGTTGTGTAGTCGGAAGATTTTGCAGTTAGGTTGGATTGAGGCCGACTTGGGTGGAAAAGGGTGGATTTTTTGGGGATTAGCTATGCTTCTTCGGCTTCGTCTTTTTCTCCCGTCCACATACCCTCCTATACCGAAATTCTGTCTTCAATCAAGAATTTATCCACAAACCACGGCCTGACTCCATTGGATTGGCCGCTTAAGAAATGGGAGTTTAGAGGGAATGTAGTAACGCATAATTAATTTCCATTGCCGAACGTCAAAAGTGAGCCGCGACCATACATGTCACGAAGCCTGCGTCAGCAGGATTCGTGACATGTATGGTCGTTGGCTCCACTGCCTTGTAAGGCTCATTTTTGTTTCAGTTTTTTCCACGAATATGAAAAAGGGTATTCCGCAGACGGTTGCTTCAGATAGAATCCAACAAGGGAAACAATCTGCACCGTCTCCCATTTCGAATTCGGGTTTGAACCTTGAATAGAGAGGTCAATAGGA
>CAMDHP010000051.1 GCA_945898185.1 Akkermansia muciniphila
AGGGCACCACCACCATCACCCTTCAGGTTCGCGATTGGCGCGGCCCTTGGCGCAACATCGAGACCCGCGCCGCCGTTCCAGGCACGCTCGTGCTCACCCTTCCCTCGTCCAACCGCCGCGCCACGTTTCGCGTCCAGGCCACCGTCGAAACCCCTTCCCGCAAAAAATTCCCCGCCGCCTTCTATCGCGGTCGCAACAGTTTCGCCCCCAGCCAGGTCACGCCCCAAAACGACTTCGACCGCTCCCTCGTTTACGCGAGCGCCATGAGCTCCGAAATTGTTGCCCTTGCCGATGCCCCCAGCCCGACCGCCGAGTCGCCCGTCGAGGCCGATATTTGGAAAATCTCCGGCTCCACCGCCTACTTCTTCAACCAGCTCCGCGGCCTCCAGATTATTGACGTAAGCAACCCCGGCTCACCCGTTTTCAAAGCCAGCTACCGTCTCCCCGCCAGCGGTCAGGACCTCTACCTTCTGCCTTCCGCCTCCGGCTATCAGGATGTGCTGCTCATCACGAGCGACCAACCGCTAGACGGCTCTGGCTCCTCGACCGGTCTCCATGTCATTCGTGTCGAGGGCGCCTCCACCCGCCTCCTCAACTCCGCCCGTGTCGCTGGCTACCCCCAAGGCAGCCGCCTCGCCGGTCGCCGCCTTTTCATCTGCACCACCGACTGGAGCAACGGCTACTCCAACTCTTCCACCTCCCTCACTGAGTGGCTCCTCGAGGCCGACGCCGCCGCTCCCGCCCTTCAGCAAACCATCCCTCTCTCGGGCTGGTTCGCCACCCTCGCCGCCGGCTCTGATTGGCTCGCCGTCGCCCTCACCCCTCCCGGCCAGTGGGGCATCTCCGCCGTCTCCGTTTACCAGCTCTCCGCCACCACCGGCCTCTCCGCCCTGACTTCCGGCCCGGTCGCCCTCGCCGGGCAGCTAGGCGACGCTTACAAACTCCAGTGGGGCGGCGGCGTGCTCACCACCATCAGTCAAGCCTGGCCCTCCAACGGTGGCGCGCGCAGCACTTGGCTGGAAAATTTCCGCGCCGACAGCCCCGCCGCCACCGGCGAACGCCTCGGTCAACTCGAACTCGCCCCGCGCGAGACGCTCCACGCCACCCGCTTCGCCGGCGACAAGGCCTACATCGTCACCTTCCTCCAGAAAGATCCTCTCTTCGTCGTCGATCTCGCCGACCCCACCCAACCCGTCATCGCCGGCCAAATTGATGTGCCCGGCTGGTCCACCCACATCGAGCCCATCGGCGACAAGCTCTTCACCGTCGGTTGGGAGGATAGCGCCGTCACCGCTTCCCTCTTCGACGTCTCCGACCCTGCCACCCCAACCCTCCTCCGCCGCCTCGACCTCACCGGGGGCCACGGCTACAGCGAGGCCAACTGGGATCCTCAAGCCCTCTCCGTGCTGCCCGACGCCGGCCTCGCGCTCATCCCGATCACCTCCTACACCGAGGGCACAGCCGTCCACGGCGTGCGCCTTTTGGACATCGATTTAGCCGACGGCGACCTCCACGCCCGCGGTCTCATCCCCGGTCGTTTCGAGGCCCGCCGCGCCGCTCTCGTTGGAGATACCGCCGTCACGCTGAGCCAACGCACCCTCGCCACCGCCACCATCGCCGACCGCGATCATCCCGCCATCCTCGCCGATTCCCTGCTTGCCTGGCCAGTGAACCGCGTTCTGCCCTCAGGCGACCAAGTCCTCGGCGTCGAAACCGGCGGCGCTTGGGGCGGCGGCCTCCCCACCGTGCGCGTCTCCCCTCTCGCCTCGCCCGACTCCATCCTCGCCGAGCTCGATCTGCCCTCCGGCTTCGTCCACGACGTCGCCCTGCGCGATGGCCGCCTCTACGTTCTGCGCGAAGCGGGCTCCTCGAACAACCTTTCACTCTACCGCTACTGGTTCGCCCAGCTGGGCAAACTCAACCTCGACGTTTACGACGCCACCGATCCGCTCGCCCCCCAACTGCTCGGCACCTGCGAAGCTCCCACCGACGGCATCTCCGGTTCCCGGGTCAGCCGCCTGCTTTGGCCCCGCGCCGAACGCCCCGTCATCATCGTCGAAAACGAATCCAACTATTATTGGATGCGCCCGATGCCAGTCTACGATGTTGTCGCTCTCCCTCGCTTTGAGGCCGCGCCCATTGCCGTCCTTGCCGACGCCCCGCTCGCCTCCTCTCCGATCACGGATGCGCTCCCCGTCGCCGTCACTCCCGTCGCCAGCCTTGCGGTTAACACCAGCGCCTGCGCCCCGTGGATTCCCTGGCCCGGCAATGCCCAGCCCCGCTTAATCGCCTTCGACGTCTCCAACCCCGCCGCCCCCACCGCGTCACCCGCCCTCACCGTTGGCCCGGAAAACGCCTCCACCACCGCCGTAAAAACCGCTGGCGACGGCCTCGTAGTCCTCGGCTATGATCGCTGGGCCGGACGCACCATCGCCGGCAAAGGCCGCCTGCCTGCGTCTTACCAGTCCGAGCTGCTCCACGCCGCGCAAGTGATCGCCGTGCCAGCAACCGGCATCGCCGCCGCCCGCCCAGCCATCGACCTGCCCGGCTCGCTCTTCGCCGTCACCGAGCTCTCCGCCGAGGGCTTCCTCGCCTTCACCCGCGCCGTCGCGCCCGATGGCAACGCCCTCTTCCAAGCCTCCGCCTGCGATGGCTGGGACGCCTTTCAAACCGCTGAGCTCAAGGTAGCCGTCACCGGACCCGTCGCCGCCGCCGGACGCGCACTCTACTACACCGCCGGCGACACGGTGAATCGCACCGCCCTCACTAACTTAGGCACCTTCGCCTCCGACGGCACGATCCGAGCATCCTGGACCCCCAGCGAACTCCGCGTGCTCGACGGCCGCGTGCTCGGCTCCACCTGGCGCCGCCTGTTCTCCGCCCCGGCCGACGCCAAAGTCGCGCCCTCCGAATGGAGTTTCACCACCGGCTTCGACCTGCAAACCATCGAACGCGCCGCCGACGGCTCCCTCGTCATTCCCATGGGCGACTACGGCTACGAACTCGCCCGCCCCTGAGCTAGTCGGCAATTGCTCGCGGCCACGGCTCCGCACTTCCCTCGCCGTCTGTGATTCCCTCGCGATTAACGCCGGCCTCGCCAGCTGGCGTTTAAAAACTCAACCGCACGCGAATCATCATGCCCTTGAGTAAACGCTCGCGATTCTCGAAACCAAATCTCGGGTCTGTTTTGTGACGAATCACCCGCGGATCACTGTCCGGCCGGAAAAAGAACCTCGCCGGTTCCCGTAAATCGCTCGCCTAGGTTTTTAAGATCCCCCCTCGACCCCCGCCGATTCCACCCCGCCCCGCTTTTCCGCGTTGGCGTCCGCCCGCGCAGCCGTTGGGCTGTATCCCTACGCCATGTCTTCCAACGCCTCCGCCATCCCCAACGTCCTCGCTGAACGCTACGCCTCGCCTCTCATCAAGGACATCTGGTCCCCCACCGGCCGCATCGCCATCGAGCGCGATTACTGGATCGCCGTCATGAAGGCCCAGCGCGATCTCGACCTCGCCATCCCCGCCAAGGCCATCGCCGCCTACGAGAAAGTTAAACACCAGATCGACCTCGCCGACATCGATGCCCGCGAGCGCGTCACCCTCCACGACGTCAAGGCCCGCATCGAGGCCTTCAACGCCCTCGCCGGCCGCGAGTGTATCCATCTCGGCCTTACGTCACGCGACCTCACCGAGAACGTCGAGCAGCTCCAGATCGCCCGCTCCCTCGCCGTCATCCGCCTCAAGTCCGCCGCCGCACTTGGCAAACTCGCCGGCCGCGCCAAGGAGTTCCGCACCCTCATGCTCACCGGCCGCACCCACAACGTGCCCGCCCAGCCCACCACCCTCGGCAAACGCTTCGCCATGGCCGGCCAGGAACTCCTCATCGCCCACGCCCGCATCGAGGAGCTCGCCGCCCGCTACCCCGTCCGCGGCCTCAAGGGCGCGGTCGGCACCCAGCTCGACCAGTTCACCCTTTTCGGCGACGCCGCCAAGGTCGCCAAACTCGAGGCCCGCATCGTCGCCCATCTCGGCTTTAAGGGCGCCCTCTTCGCCGTCGGCCAGGTTTACCCGCGCTCGCTCGATTTCGACGTCGTCTCCGCTTTGCACCAGCTCGGCGCCGGCGCCGCCAGCTTCGCCACCACCCTCCGCCTCATGGCCGGCCAGGGCCTCCTCACCGAGGGTTTCCAAAAGGGCCAGGTCGGCTCTTCCGCCATGCCTCACAAGGTCAACGCCCGCAACTGCGAGCGCATCTGCGGCTTCTCCACCATCCTCTCCGGCTACGTCACTATGACGGGCGCACTCGCCGGCCACCAATGGAACGAGGGCGATGTTTCCTGCTCCGTCGTCCGCCGCGTCGCCCTGCCCGACGCCTTCTACGCCATCGATGGCCTGCTCGAAACCCTCCTCGCCGTGCTCAACCAGATGGATGTCTTCGCCGCCGCCATCGCCGCCGAGAACCAGCGCCAACTCCCCTTCCTCGCCACCACCACCATCCTCATGGAAGCGGTCAAAGCCGGCGTGGGCCGCGAGACCGCGCACCTCGCGATCAAGGAAAACGCCCTCGCCGCCGCCAAAGCCATCCGCGCCGGCGAAGGCGAATCCGACCTCGTTAAACTCCTCGCCGCCGATGCCCGCCTCGGCCTGCCCGAGAAGCAACTCCGCGCCCTGCTCGCCGACCCCAAGCGCTTCGTCGGCGCCGCCCCGCAGCAAGTTGACCAATTTGTCCGCCTCGCCGCCGCGATCGTCAAGAAGACCCCCGGATCCGCCACCTACGAGCCCGGCAAACTGCTCTAATCTTAAAAACAAACTACCTTCGCATCGCCCTTTCTAGAGGTTTCCGTCCAAACCCAAAGTCCCCCGAACATACAAGTTCGGTCCAGCCAGAGCCCACCCCTGCTCCGATCCCCAGAAGCCCACCGCAATGGTTCCCCATCGCGAAGCCGCACTTTGGGTTTGCCAGTGCCGCGCCGCTTTCGGCAAGATGTCCCCTCACGTCCTTTTCAAACGCCGCCCATTAAACCTAAATACCAGCCATGTCCGCATCAGAAGAACTCGTAGGTAACGCACTCGTCGGTCAATCCGGTGGCCCCACCGCCGTCATTAACTCCAGCATCGCCGGTGTCGTTGCCGAGGCACTCAACCATAGCGAAATCGAAGAGGTTTACGGCTGCCTCAACGGCGTCCTTGGCATCCTCAACGAGGAGCTCGTTGACCTCGCCTCCGAGTCCCAGCAGGCCATCCGCGGTCTCCGCTCCACACCCGGCGCCGCCCTCGGCACCTGCCGCTACAAGCTCAAGACCCAGGCCGATTTCGATCGCGTGCTCGAGGTCTTCAAGGCCCACAACATCCGCTACTTCTTCTACGCCGGCGGCAACGATTCCCAAGACACCGCCGACCGCATCTCCAAGCTCGCCCAAGCCCAGGGTTACGCCCTCCGCGTCATCGGCATTCCCAAGACGATCGATAACGATCTACCCGTCACCGACCACTGCCCCGGCTACGGCTCCGTCATCAAGTATATCTCCACCACCGTCCGCGAGATCGCCTGCGACAACGAGGCCATGGGCCAGCACGATCTCGTCCAGATCGTCGAGGTCATGGGCCGCAATGCCGGCTGGATCGCCGCTGGCTCCGCCCTCGCCAAGCGCAAAGATCACCCGCACGACGCCCCCCACCTCATCCTTCTTCCCGAGGTCGCCTTTAGCACTGAGAAGTTCGTCGCCGACGTGCAACGCGTGCTCAAACGCGAGAAATACTGCCTCATCGTCGTCGGCGAGGGCCTCGTGGATGCCGATGGCAACTACGTCTCCGCCGCAGAGTCCACCGATGCCTTTGGCCATGCCCAGTTGGGCGGCGCCGCCGAATACCTCCAGTCGCTCATCGAGCAAAACCTCCCCGGCATTAAGGCCCGCAGCGTCAAGCTCGGCATGGCCCAGCGCGCCGCCGTCCACGCCGGCTCCAAGACCGACTCCGACGAGGCCTACCTCGCCGGCCAGGCCGCCGTCAAAGCCGCCATCCGCGGCGAGACCGACAAGATGGTCACCCTCCTCCGTGGCGACCAGGATCACTACACCGTCGAGACCGGCCTCGCGCCCCTCTCCGAGATCGCCAACGGCGTGAAGAAGCTCCCCCGCGAATGGATCAACGAGGACGGCATCAGCATGAACCATCAGTTCCTCCGCTACGCCACCCCGCTCATCCAAGGCGAGACCCCGATGCACTACGAGAACGGCCTCCCCTTCTTCGCCCGCCTCGACAAGGTCCGCGTGGACAAGATCCTCCCCGCCCACACCGCCTAAGAGCGGGACTGAAAGGCACTCGGCACTCCTTCGGCCGGCCCGCCCTAAAAAGCGCGCCGGCCTTTTTTTGCACCTTTGCCTAGCCTCCGCTGTCTGCACGCTTGTCCGCTCCTCCAGCCGGCGCCTTACCCCTTCATGCCAAATGGCCAAACCATTCTGATTTTTAATGCCAAGACGCGGAAGAGCAGAGAAAATCGGGGAGTAGATGAATTAAACAACTTCGCGATCTTCGGGCCGATCTTGGCGTTTTCGCGATAAAATCTGAAAGCTTGGGTTGATCAGTGTCAGGCCTCAGCTCTCCGCCCTCAGGTCTCCGCCTTTCCGCCCTTTAGTTCTTTTCATCAGCCATGCCCCCGCCGCTACCCGCCACTTCGCCCCGCCTGGCTCGCTCCGCCATCGCCTTGAGCTTGCTGTGGCCCGGGCTTGGCCAGCTCCAAAACCGCCAGTTCCTGCTCGGCACCTCCGCCCTTGCCAGTAACACCGCGCTCTACCTCGCCGCGGTCCCGTGGGGCCGTATCAGCCGCATTTACAGTATCACCCAAAATCAAGCCGCCGAGCTCGTCGAGGGCCGCGCTGATCCGGCGCGCGTGATCAGCAAGGTAATCGAGACCGCTTTCGCTCCCCTGCCGGCCAGCACGACCGTGTTCCTTACTCTCGCCCTCGTCGCCGCCCTCGCCCTCCATGCCTTCCTTACCTGCCAGGCCTGGCACTACGCCCGCGCCACGCCTCCGTCTCTGCCCCGTTCCGCGTAGCGGGGGAGCGCCCTCCTCCTGCGGCGGACTAATCTACACCGCAGGCGCCGCGCCGCCCGACCGCTTCGCCGCCTCGCCCGAAAGTTCGATCGTCTGGGTCGGGAACGCAAAACTGCATCCACGCGACTTCACCACCCGCATTATCTCAAAGTTGATCCGCTCCCGCACCGAAAAATTCTCCTGAATCGCCGGACTCGAGGTGAAATAAATAATCTGAATGTCGAGCGAAAATGCCCCGTAGTTAAGAAAGTTCACCGCCATGAAATCCTGCGCCACCTCCGCGTCCTTAGTCAGCAACTCGCGGATGTCCGCGACCACGCCCGCGAGCTGGTCCGCCGTCGTGCCATAGGTCAGCCCGATCGTCTGATCCACCCGGCGCTGCGGCATCCGCGAGAAGTTATTCACCGCCTCCGCCGCCACCGTTTTGTTTGGTATCACCACCAAACTCCGCGCCGGCGTGCGCAGCTTAGTCGAGCGCAGACCGATGTCCTCCACCGTGCCCTCGAACGCGCCCACCTTCACATAGTCGCCGATGCGGAACGGCTGGTCCACGGCCACCACCACCGAGCCGAAAACGTTCGCCAAGGTGTCCTGCGCCGCGAGCGCGAACGCCAGGCCGCCGATGCCGAGTCCGGCCAGAAAGGCTTTCACATCCGCGCCAAGCTGCTGGGCCGCCATCAAGACCCCAAAGATCACGATCAGCGAAATCACCGTCTTTTTGATCCACGGCATGAAGGCCGCCACGTTCATCTGCTTCTGCTTCGCCACCGTCTGCATATGATCCAGCACCGTATTGATCGCGCTGATCAGCAGCCAGATCACCACCACCGAGAAGGCTATTTTCTGCAGGTAAACCCGCGCTAGATCCGCCTCGACTGAGAGCTTGAGGACCTTCACCGAGAGCACCGCACCAAACACCGCGATGAACGCCGCGACCGGTCGCTGCAAGGCCGCGAAAAGCTCGTCATCCAGCGTGGTCTCGGTGCGCGCACTCAACCGCTTCAATCCGCCGAATACCAGCCGCGTAAACACCTTCCTGAACCCATACGCCGCCAAGAGCAAAAATGCCGCCACCGCGTAGTGCTGCCAGGTATTTTCACCGTTCACATTCTTTATGCCAAAGGCCTCCAGCGAAGAATCTACCAGATGCTCGACCAGATCCGGCTGCCGCTCCCCTTTCACCGCGCCTGACGCCGACGCATTGGCTGAAGCCGGATCAAGCGTCATCGTCGCACCGCCACCTTCCTGAGCCCCAAGCACTCCGGCCAGCAGCGGGAGCGAGAAGAAACAAAGAAGAACACGTAAAAGTTTTAAGTTCATAGCGAGAAAACGAAACGCCCCTCACCTAGCGTTTTCCACTCCACGAAGTCAATCGGTCGCACATCGCTCCGCGTAGCGGTGGATCGCCTCCCTCCGAAATCTTTTTCTAGATTCTTTCTCTTACTCCTTCTCGTTCCCAGCTACCTCTCCCCCCCCCGCGTAGCAACGGTGTCAATCTACTAGCACAAAGTTTGGGTTTTTAAGCATGTGGTTCAGCAGTTCGATTAGACGGCGAGCGAGTGCGACCAGAGCGAGCTTGGTGGGCTTTCCACGCGATCGTAGACGCTGATAAAACTCCTTAAGAATCGGATTACAACGGCACGCACTGAAGGCGGCCATGTAAAGGACTCGGCGCAATTGGGCACGACCTTGCTGGATGTATCGCTTGCCGGTCCTATTGCTGCTGTCGCGAGGATGAGGAGCCAGACCGGCAAGTCCTGCGGCTTTACCGGGCTCCAAGTTGCCCAGTTCAGGCATTTCGGCCCACACCGTCCATGCGGTGATTTCACCGACGCCTTGCACTTGCTGGAGTCGCTCTAGGACCGCGCGGCAAGGTTCTGCCGAGACTAGTAGGCGAATCTCGGCGTCCAGCTCCTTTAACTGTTTTTGGAGTAATTTTTGGCGTTGTTTGGCGTGGGTGCACAGGGTCTTCAGCGCCGAAGGATGCTCACGCCAACTGGCCTCAATTTTTTCAAGTTCGATCAACTGAGTCCGCGCCCGTAGCAACTCGCGCAAGCGCGCCCGTGCAGGCTCCAATGCCCGCAGGGCAACTAGAGTATGCGTGGCCCCATAGTGGCTCAATAACTTGGCATCGAGCTTATCGGTCTTGGCCAGCCGACCCTCGCTGAGTGCATGATGGCGGACCCGTTGGGGTGGCAGCACGCTGATCGGTATCTTGGCCGCAAAGGCCGCCGCGATTAGTCCGGCTTCGTAGCCTCCGGTCGATTCGCAGACGATATGAGCACCTGGCGGCAAACTGCTGAGTGTTGCGGCAATGGCCTCAGGGGTGTTGGGAACGTGATCATGGGGCGCAGGCAGATCGAAGTCCAAATAGGGCTTTGCGACATCGACGCCGATAGGTTTGATATTGGATGTGTTCATGGCAGTTGCTCAGGCTGGTAAGGCGCGCTCACAGGCGCATTCAACGGTTCGAGTTGCTGCCAGTGCACCTGCGGCCGGTCATGCTACGCTCGGGTTCAAGACCCAGCGGGGAGCTCGACCTGACCACAGGCGGAGGGAGGCGGGCGGCCGCCCGCCTCCCTCTTTCACTGGCCAAGACCACTTCACTATGGAGTTTCGTGGTCTTGGCCAGTGAACCTACCAGCGGGGAGCGCCCAGCGACCCGTTCCGTGCCGGCGCGCGCCGGTTCCCCCGCAAATGCCGCTCTTGCCCCTTCGCGTATCGTCCTTCGTCATTCCCTCTTTCCGCCATGTCCGCTTTCGTTCCCGTTCCGCTCGGCCAACGTATCCCCAACCTCCTGCACGGCATATCCTGCAGCCTGCCGACCATGCGCTCCGTCATCGGCTACGAGGAAAAAGACCCCGCGATCACCGCTCACCTTACCAGCGGCTACCCGCGCTTCGTGGTCCACCCGCTACTTCGTCAGGTCGCCGCCACTCTCGCCCACCGCGACCCCAGCCTCGCCGGGCGCCAGCTCTGGCTAACCGCCGGCCCCGCCGCCGCCGCGAGCTTGCGCGATTATCTCGGCCAGATCGGCGAGCTCGTTCCCCTCACACCCTTCCTCGCCGCCCTCGCCCTGCCCGCCACCGCGTCACCCGACCTCTTCAATACCGCCCGCCGCTACCTGCAACACACCGGTGCTTTCGCCTCCTCCCGCGCCGCCGAAGACTGGCTCGTCTTCAACGGCCTGCTCCCCTCCGCCGAACCCGAACGCCTTTTCGCCGCCTCCGCCGACGCCCACCTCCACGTCCGCCAAACTCTCGCCGCCACCTACGGCCACGGGCTCGCTGCCAACGATGTCCATCTCGCACCCAGCGGCATGGCCGCCACCTACGCCGCCTTCCGAGCCGTCAACGCCGTCCAGGCCCCGCTCGGCCGCACCCGCTGGATTCAGCTCGGCTGGCTCTACCTCGACACCATCGCCATCCTCCAAAAACTCACCGCCTCGCCCGCCGAGGACTACCTCCGCCACGCCGATGTATTCGACCTCGCCGGCCTGCGTCGCCTGCTCGAGGCCCATCGCGGCAAGGTCGCCGGTCTGCTCGCCGAGGTGCCGACCAACCCGCTCATCCAGACGTCTGATTTGCCCGCGCTTTCCTCGCTCTGCCGCGAGCACGGCGTCGCCCTCGTGCTCGATCCGACCATCGCCTCCCCTTTCAACATAGACGTCCTCCCGCACGCCGATCTCGTTACTAATTCCCTCACCAAATACACCGCCTCAGAGGGCGACGTGATCCTTGGTGCCGTTACGACCAATCCCTCCTCGCCGCTCGCCGCCGCTCTGCGCCCCGCACTCGCCGCCGCGTCCTCACTTGCCGCCCTCTACCCGCGCGATGTCGCCCGCCTCGCCGCGCAGATAGACGCCACCCCCGCACTCATCGCCCGCATCAACGCCAGAACCCCGGCCGTCGTCGCGTTTCTCGAACGTCATCCGCGCGTTACTGGCCTGCACTGGTCCGGCCATTCGTCTTCGGCTTCCAACTACGCCGCTCTCGCCCGCAGCCCGGACTCCATCGGTAGCATGATCAGCTTCACCGTCGCCGGCGATCTCCCCGCCTTCTACGACCGCCTCCGTATTGCCAAGGGCCCCAGCTTCGGCCTGGCGACGACCCTTATCTGTCCGTTCATGTATCTCGCCCACTACGACCTCGTGACCACCGAGAAAGGCCGCGCCGAACTCGCCGCCAACGGCATCGCCCCCGATCTGCTTCGTCTGTCCGTCGGCGCCGAGCCGGCGGAAGAAATCATCGCCGTCCTCGCCGAAGCCCTGGGTTAATCCGCTGGCGAGCGCGGTCCAGGCCGCGATGACACCTCGCGCTCCAAACTCGCACCTATCGGGCAACATCTTAGCTGTGGCCGAGCCGCGTATGAACCTGCCGCTGCGGTGACTTAATTCTCTCCTCACCGCTTCTCGAAAAAAACAAAAATCGAGCCATCCGTCGTCATCGTGACCAATCGCGCCTGCACTTTTTCCGCCGCCAGCGAGAATCACCAGCTCTCCCCTCCGACGGCACCCAGCTCAAATGCATCCCTCCCTCCCTCCTCTTGGGTGAACTCGCCCTCGCCCCCACCTTCTCCATTCCCTACTCCTTTCCCGATGCCACCCCTTCGCCTCGTCCTCGCCGCCCTCGTTCTCGCCGCGACCTTCGGTAATACGGCCTCCGTCTCGTCGCCCGCCTCCGACACCCAGCCCTTAGCCCTCAAATCCCAACCCTCTTCTCCGACTCCGTCGCCGGCCTCCCTCGTCCCGACCCGGGCCCCCCGCACTTTGGTCCCCGCCGGCCGTTCCGAGGAGTTTCGCACTTACGTCACCGACGGTCCGGGCCGCACTGCTTTCGAGAAAATACGTTCCGATTTCGACGCCAACTTTCTAGACCTAAAATTTCCCGCCGAACCCAAAACCTACGGCGACCCCGAACCTGAAAGTCGCGACTCCAACAAGGCCGACAAATGGCGCGCCGACCAGGACACCACCGGTCTCATCTCCGGCGTCGCCGAGGCCGGCGCCCTTCTCTGGATCGGCACCGGCGACACCCGCTACCTCGCCAAAGCCAAAGACTTTCTCCTCCGCGTCTGCACTTGGAGTCTCGATTCCTCCGGCTGGTCCGGCGGCCCTTCTCTCGGTGCCACCGATGTATTCTATAACGACGAGGCCCACTTCCGTCTCTGGCGAAAACTCCCCCTCGTCTATGATCTGCTCCGCGCCGAATTCACCGCCGCCGAGCGCTCCCGCATCCTCGCCCACTTCGCCGAGCGCGGCCGCCGCTCCGTCGAGTTCATCCGCCAGGGTCGCGTCGAAATCGCCGAAAAAAACTCCCTCGCCGGCAAGCCCGCATCCCACCCCATCCGCTTCATGGCCATGACTGGCCTCACCGCTCTCGCCCTGTGGGACGATCTCCCCGATCAGGCCCGCGATTGGTGGGATCTTTCCTACACGTTCTACCGCGATCGCTTCCCTTCTTGGGGTGGCGACGGCGGCGGCTGGGCTGAGGGGATCGCCTACTGGCGCGGCACCATGGAGCACGCCTCATTCCAGGATGCCTTGGTCTCCATCGGCGACCCTCTCGCCTACAACACGCCTTTTTGGCGCAACACCCCTTACTTCCAAATCTACAACGTCCAGCCCTACCGCCACACCGGCTTCGGCGACCTTTCCAACGCCGGTAAATTCGACATCGAGCCCCGCACCGCCGGATTCCTTATTCATCTTTCCCGTGTCCTCCAAGACGGCCGCCTCGTCACCTATGCCAACCAAGCCGCCTCCACAGAGAGCGCCGCAGAGGCTGGCCTCAAAGGCCTCAACCGCACCTACCCCACCGCCGCCGAGTTTCTCGTCTGCAACTTCACCGTCTCCCGCCTCCCCATCCCTCCCGCAGCCCCCCTCGACGATCTCCCGCCCTCCCGCTATTTCGCCGATGTCGGCTGGGTCTCCATGCACAGCGCCCTCGGCCGCCCCGCCGACGATATCCATATCACATTCAAATCCTCCCCTTACGGCTCCTTCAGCCACTCTCACGCCGACCAAAATGCCTTCATTCTAAATGCCTATGGCGAGAACCTCGCCATCAACTCCGGCTACCGTGAGTTCCACCGCTCTCCCCACCACTCCGGCTGGACTTGGCAGACCAAATCCAAAAACGCCCTCCTCCTCGACGGCAAGGGCCAGAAGTCCCAGCAACTCACTTCCACCGGCCGTATCCAAAACTATGAGACAGGCCCTCGCTTCACTTGGGCCACCGGCGATGCCACCGCCGCCTACCAATCCACGCAGCCCGAGGGCCACGTGAAATCCGTCCTCCGCGATCTCGTCTTCATTGATCAACGCTACCTCGTCATCCGCGACCGCGTCGAACTCGCCACCCCCGCCAAGCTCACTTGGCTTCTCCATGCCGAGCGCCCCATCACCTGGGACGCCTCTTCCGCCACCGCCACCATCCGCGCCGTCAAAGCCACCCTCACCACCCGCCTGCTCGCACCGGATGACGTGAAGTGGAAGGCCCGCGTGAAGGCAAAATTCGATGTCCCCGTTGATCCCAAATACACTGGAGGCGGTCTCGCCGGCTTCGGCGAAACTGGCGCTTGGGAGGAGCAAAGCCACCTCTTTGCCGAGACCGTCGCGCCCAGCGCCTCCCATCTCGTGTTCGCCGTGCTCTGGCCCGAGCGCAACGGCCTCCCCGCCCGCCCTCTGAGAGCGTCGCTCACTCCCGATGGCAAGATCCGCATCACCCGTCCCGACGGCCTCGCCGATAGCCTGGTCTTCGAAGGCGACGCCCTCCGCCTCGAGTAATCTCTCTTCCCAGACCGGCCCACCGCCGTGCCCTGCGTCCGCGTGCCGAGCTGTGCCGAGCAGCACCTTAGACGACGACTTGGGCTGGCGTCTTTCGTTGGCGGATCCACCGTATGCCGTCGTGACCACCCGCTCGCGCATAAAGCCCGCCCTCGTCCTCGTTGCCTTTCTGGCCGCCGCCTTCGCCGCCGCCGCGCTCGGCGGCCTCGCTACCGCGAGTAGCGTGAAGAGTTGGTATCCCTCTTTGGCAAAACCTGTCTGGACCCCGCCACCCTCGCTCTTCGGCCCTGCCTGGACGCTCCTTTACACCGCCATGTCCGTCGCCGCCTGGCGCGTCTGGCGCCTGCCCTCCGATTCCGCACCCGAACACGCTTCCGCCCGCGCCTGCACCTTGCGCCTCTGGTGGGGCCAGCTCGCGCTCAACGCTGCCTGGTCGTGGGCGTTTTTCTACTTTCGCAACCCCGCCGCCGGCCTGCCCGTCATCGGCGCGCTTCTCGTCCTGCTGGCCTTGCTGCAAATCCGGCTGCTCCGGCTCGATCGCGTCGCCGCCGCGCTCTGGGCACCGTATCTGCTGTGGGTTTGCTTCGCCGCCGCCCTCAATTTTGAAATCTGGCGCCTAAACTGAAAAGAAGTCCGTCTCGCCTTTCCTCCCCATGCCGCGCCGCCTCTTCACCGCCTGCCTTCTCCTCGTCTCGGCCGGCTGCGCCCACCGCGTAACACAGGCACCCGTCGCCCCGTCCGAGCCCAAGACCGTCGCATCCCTCAACCCCGCTGCACCCGCGCCGGCACCCAGCGTAACCATCACGCCGGTCGCGCGCGTCACCGTGCCGGGCGAGGCCTTCACCCGCGCCGACCCCGCCAAGCCGTTCGCCCCCAGTCTCGTCGTCACGACCCAGGCTGCGCATTTGGATTTATTCTACGCGTCCCTCCTCGGCGTCGGCCCCGGCTTTCGTCAGGTCAAAACGCTCTACCGCGGCCAGCGCGCCTACATCCTGCCTTTCGCGGTCAACTACGCGGTCGCCTCCGATGGCAGCACCGATCTCACCTTCGAGCTCTCCCTGCTCAAGGCTAACGGCTCCGCCGACGGCACGCCACTTCACGGTGTGCTCTACCAAGGCAAAGTCGCCGGCCCGCGACAGCTCTTCCTGCCGGCCACTCTCATCAATTACTACGCGGAGCCCGCCGATCCCCTCGGCTCCTGCCGCCTCACCGCCCGGATCCACGATCACCTCGGCGGCGATGACTTAACCCTCACCGAAACCATCGTCCTCGTCGATTACACCCCGCCTCCATTGCCCGCAGGCATCGAGGTGGAGCCGTGGCTTCAAGGCTACTACCAAAACCCCAGTCCCGAGCTCGCTCTCCCCGCCCTCGCCGCCTTGTTCGACCAGCTCACCACTGCCCGGCGCAATACCGCCCTGCCCACCATCATCGGCTTCTACGACCAGGTGCTGAACGATAACCCGTGGCTGCTCCCCGCCTTCACCGCCCGCCTCGCCGCCGCCGAAACGAATGAGGCTTACGCCCTCTCCGTCATCCTCGGCTTCCACCTCCGAAACGCCGTCAAGCCACCCGCAGGCTGCGCCCCCGATGCCTGGGAGCGCATCGAATCCTTCCGCACCTACACTTGGACCAACCCCGACGCCCCCATCACCGAGGTTGACCAGATCAATTGCCTCTGGGGGCGCTTTTTCGCCAGCGGTCTCTACGCCCCCGTCAGTCGTTTGCTCGAACCCCTAAACGCCTTCGCCGATCTCGGTGCCACCGAGCGCTTCAACGCCGCCCAGGCGATCGCATTCGCCGCAGACCCCGCCATGTCGCCCAAGGAGTCCACCGAAACTCCGCCCGCTGTTTTCCGCGAGCAGCTCCTCCACAGCGCGCTCTTGGCCCTCGGCGAAAACGCCAAACGCCACCCGCTCGTCCGCGCCTACCTCGATCTCACCCTGCGCAACGGCAAACTCGCCGAGATGCCACGCACTTTGATCAGCCGCTTCCTCATTCCTCCTGCCGAGACGTCGTCCGCGAAAAATTGATGCCGCCGCCTCGCTCAGCGGCCGACCCCGCGCTGCCTCACTGCTTCGAAGAGCGTGATGATCGTCGCCATCGCGACATTGAGCGAGTCCGCCTGACCCGCCATCGGAATGCGCACGCGTTCATCCGCCTCCGCCAGCCAGAAATCGCTCAATCCATACTGCTCGCTGCCCATCACGATCGCCAAGGGCCCGGTCAAACTCGTGTCTGTATGCAGCGCCGTCGCCGAGGGCGTGGTCGCCACCGCTCGCACGCCGTGCTCCTTCAACCACGCCCGCACCTCGCGGCTCTCCGCGATGATTACCGGCACCGAAAACAAGACCCCCGTCGACGCCCGCACCACGTTGGGATTAAACAAATCCGTCACTGGATCACACACGATCAACGCATCCACTCCCGCCGCGTCCGCGCTGCGTAAAATCGTGCCAAGATTCCCGGGTTTCTCGATCGCCTCCACCACGAGTAAAAAGGGGTCAGGCCTGGAATTGTGTATTACGTTTCCGAGCATCGCCTCCAAATCCGCCAAGCCCCGCCGCCACTGCGGCGCCACCGCCAGCAACCCATCCGGCCGCTCCCGATAGGCCACCTTGGCGAACGCGTCTTTGCTCAGCTCAAAAACCTGCGCCCCCGCCGCCTGCGCCTGCGCGATCAGCTCGGGTTCGTTACCCTGGTCGCCCAAATACCACTCGGGGCACACATAGAGCTCGGTCAGCTGCACGCTCTTTTCGAGTGCACGACGGATCTGTCTGAATCCCTCCACCAAAAACACCCCGGCCTCGTCGCGCGGACGGCGGTCGCGCAGCTTTACGAGCTGTTTCACGCGGGGATTTTGCAGGCTGGATATTTTTTCGACGATCACAGGGTTGGAGAAACCACAAATCCCCCGAGATACACGAAATAAAAAATCCGCCCCTTCCGGTCCGCCCCGCCGAAATCTTTCTCTTACTCTTTCCGTCTCCCCGCTCCGCGTAGCGTGGAGCGCCAGCGACCCGTTCCGCCCTCCGCCCCTCCGCCCTCATTCTCGTTCTCCTTCCGTCTCTCGTTCCGTCTTCCCCTCTGCTTTCGCCCGCGTTCCTTCTGCGAAATTGCGCCCCCCCAGCTCCGAGGTCTTTCGACGGTTCCAATCCGCCATCCCGAAAACCAAACCTCGTTTCTGCACCGTTCGTATGTTTCGTGTCCTTCGTGGCCCGCAAAAACTCCTTCAACTCCCATCCCTTTCCCTATCATCACGAGCTTGAGGTCGAGATCGCCACGCTCACCAACCTCGGCTCCGGCCTGGCCCGCGTCCCTCTTCCTGACGACCCCGAAGCCCGCTGGGTGCTCATGATTCCCTTTACCCTTCCCGGCGAAAAGGTCCGCGTGCGCGTCTTCCGCAACCACAAGAACTACTCCGAGGCCGACCTCGTCTCCGTCCTCGTCCCCGCCCCCGAGCGCACCGCCCCGCGCTGTCCGCTCTTTACTCGCTGCGGAGGCTGTCAGTATCAACATCTTAACTACGAGGCCCAGCTCGCTTGGAAACGCCGCCACGTGGAGGAGCTCCTCAAGCACATGGCCGGCCTCGAGCACCCCGTTGCCCCGGTCATCGGCTCGCCCGTGCCCTACGGCTACCGCTCCAAGCTCACCCCCCACTTCAACCCGCACCAGCACCCGCCCGGCCGCCCCGAGGCCGTGCCGTCCGCCGAAAACTTCCCCATCGGCTTTCTCCGCCATGGCAATCGCTTCGAGCTGATTGATGTGCCCGCCTGCCCCATCGCGACCGACGCCATCAATGGCCGCTTCACCGAGCTACGCGGCAAGGTCCGCGCCCGCGCCGCCGCCGGCGGCTACCCGCGCGGCTCCACCCTGCTCATCCGCGACGCCTCCGGCCACGTCACCAACGATTACGACGAGATCATCACCGAGACCATCACGCCCACCGATGGCTCCGCCCCGCTCAAACTTCGTTTCCTCGCTCGCGATTTTTTCCAAAACAACCCCTTCATTCTGCCCGCCTTCACCGCCTACGTCCGCGCCCAGGCCGCCGCCTCCGGCGCACGTTTTCTGGTGGACGCCTACTGCGGCAGCGGCCTCTTCGCCCTCAGCGCTGCGACCGCCTTCGAACAGGTCGCGGGCATTGAGATCAGCGAGAGCAGCATCGTCTTTGCCCGCCAAAACGCCGCCGCCAACGGCCTCGCCAACGTCACCTTCCAAGCTGGCGACGCCGCCGACATTTTCGCCGGCCTCACCTTCGCGCCCGCCGACACCGCCGTCATCATAGATCCGCCGCGCAAAGGCTGCGATGAGGTCTTTCTGAAGCAACTCTTCGCCTACGGCCCCCGCGCCGTGGTTTACGTCTCGTGCGACCCCGCGACCCAGATGCGCGACCTCCGCGCCTTCACCGTCGCC
>CAMDHP010000052.1 GCA_945898185.1 Akkermansia muciniphila
CGCGCGGCCCTGCTCACGGGAGTGCCATCACCGGCGAATGGAGTTCGCGACTATTGGGATGCGTTACCAATCGATGCCCCGACGGTGGCGCAGGCGCTGGCGGCGCGTGGTTACGGCACGGCGTTTTTTGGTAAATGGGGGGTGGGAGACCGGGACCGCTCGGCGCCGCTTGTAGGAGAGGCGGCGGCGCGGGTTGCGGTGCAGCCGCAGCGACGTGGAGGTTTCGAGCGGTGGACGGGCTTTGAGGGCGGATTTTTGCTCAACGATCCTTTTTTTCAAGGGGATGGACCAGGGGGGGGCACGGAGCCGGTGCGGGTTTCGGGTTACCAAAGCGATCTGGTTGCTGGGTATGCGGCGGACTGGTGGCGGCAAACGGGCGGGGAGCGGCGGAGTAAGCCGCGTTTCGCCTTGGTTAGCCTGGAGGCACCGCATCCTCCCTATGATGCGCCTACCCCGGCGGGAGCACGGCGTATGCGACCGGAGGAGGTGATTTTGGCCAATAACGTCCCCCGGGGCGGGCTCGTTGAGGCTCGGGCGAGACGCGAGCTGGCGGGTTACTACGCGCACATCGCGGCGACGGATGCTGCGATAGGGCGGCTGATATCGGCGGCAGGGCCGGACACGCTAGTGGTTTTCACCTCGGTGCACGGGGATATGCACGGTGCGCACGGGCTCTTCCGGAAAGGTTGGCCGCACGAGGAAAGCATCCGCGTGCCCCTGCTCGTGCGCGGTGCCCCTGGCGCGACCGCCGGCGGTCGCTGCGACGACGCGGTGTCGTTGTTGGATTTACCCGGGATGACCGAGGCCTGGAGCGAGGGGCGCGAGTGGCGGTGCCCGCGTCAGCAAGCGGAGATTTCCATGCCCTCGGTCGTGGCCCTGCCATTACAATGCGATCGGGTGTGGAGCGGCTGGCGTTCCGTTAATGAGAAGCGAATCTACCTAGAAGATGGCACTGAGTGGGTTTTGACCGAGACTTGATCGTAAGATCTCCCGCTGACCGCATTCGACACGAAGTTCGATAGCGCACAGCTTTTCCTCTTATGAGCACACCTACCATGATTCATCGCAGGCTCGGTCGATCCGGCCTGAAAGTTTCCGCGCTTTCGTTTGGCGCGTGGGTTACCTTCGGGAACCAGATCGGAGACTCGGTGGCGCGGGAGTTGATGCATACGGCATACGACGCGGGCGTGAACTTTTTTGACAACGCCGAAGGCTACGCTGCCGGCAAAGCCGAGTTGGTAATGGGCGACATTCTGAAAAAGAGCGGCTGGGCGCGCTCGAGCTACATCGTGTCGAGCAAGGTATTTTGGGGCGGACAGCGCCCGAATGAAACCGGCCTCTGCCGCAAACACGTTATCGAGGCCTGTCACGCCGCCCGCGCCCGGTTGCAGGTTGACTACCTCGATCTGTATTTCTGCCACCGACCCGACCCCGAGACGCCGATCGAAGAGACCTGTCGCGCGATGCACGATCTCATCTTCCAAGGTCACGTGCTCTACTGGGGCACGAGTGAATGGACTGCAGCGCAGCTCGCGGAAGCCTACGCGGTGTGCGATCGCCTGGGTCTGCACGGCCCCGTGATGGAGCAGCCGCAATACAACCTGTTCAATCGCTTCAACGTGGAGAAGAACCTCGCCCCCCATTGCGAGACTCGCGGCTTGGGGACCACGATCTGGTCACCATTGGCGAGCGGGCTTCTGACTGGCAAATACAACGACGGCGTGCCGGCTGGTTCGCGGCTTGAAATTCCCGGCTTGGAATGGTTGCGCGATCGGCTTACCGGTCCTGCCGTCGGCCCGCAAGTCGCGGCGGTCAAGGCTCTCGCCGCCATCGCTCGCGAGCTCGGTACGACGTTGCCCCGCCTGGGTGTGGCCTGGTGTCTGAAAAACCCGCACGTCAGCACTGTGATCCTCGGCGCCTCGCGGGCCTCGCAGTTGACCGAAAACCTCGGCGCGCTGGATGTGCTGCCGCTCCTCACCCCGGAAATCATGGCTAAAATCGACACGATCAGCCGACCGGTGGCGAGTTGAGCTGAAATCTGTCTAATGCCTAAAACAAAAGACCCTCAAATCCGGGGAGGATTTGAGGGTCGAGATGGCTGCCCGACTAGGAGTCGAACCTAGACAAAGCGAGTCAGAGTCGCTTGTGCTGCCATTACACAATCGGGCAAAAATAAAGAAGAGGATCGAAACGGGGAAAATGGAGCCGGCGATGGGATTCGAACCCGCAACCGCCTGTTTACAAAACAGGTGCTCTACCATTGAGCTACGCCGGCAAAATCGAAAGAGGGTTTGGGCGGCACAGCCCACGTTGGCAAGCCCTCGAATCCTCCTGAAAAACTGGCTGAATTGAACTCTGGCAAAAGAACGATTCCTGACTGCGTGACGAAAAGTGGTGGTTCCCCCGGGGATCGAACCCGGAACCAATTGATTAAGAGTCAACTGCTCTACCATTGAGCTAGGAAACCAAAAAGACGAGGGGTGAACAGGCGACACGCCGCCCCCCTTGTCAACGCCGTTTTCGAGCAAAACCATGCTTTCAAACAATTCCCTTGCCAAGGCCACCGCACTTCCGTGTTTTCGCCAACCCGTCCCATGCAAAAGACAAAGAAATCCGTAGCCAAGCGCTTCAAGCTGTCCGCCAAAGGTAAGCTTATTCGCCGCACGCCCGGCTTCCGTCACTTGCTTGCCTCCAAGAGCACCTCGGCCAAGCGCCGCGCCTCCAAAGACAAGCTCGTCGCCGAAGGTCATGCGAAGCCGCTGAAGCGCTGTCTCCCGTTCGGTCTGTAATCAACCACAGCGCCGTTCAAAACCAAAAACCGCCAGGCGGGTGATCCTAACGAGACGACCCGCCGGCCCAAAAATAGGAAAAACATAACATGCCTCGTGCAACAAATGCCGCCGCTTCCCGCCGTCGCCGGAAGAAGGTCCTCAACTACGCCAAGGGTTACTTTGGCAATAAATCCAAGCTCTTCCGCTACGCGAAAGAAGCCGTCCACCACGCCTGGCTCTACGCCTTCCGTGCCCGCCGCAAAAAGAAGGGCGACTTCCGCTCCATCTGGATCGTTCGTTTGAACGCCGCCGCTCGTGCCAATGGCATCAGCTACAGCCGCCTCATCGAAGGTCTCAAGGCCGCCAACATCCTCCTCGACCGCAAGGTCCTGTCGGATATCGCCATTCGCGATGAGGTCGCCTTTACCGGCCTGGTCGGCAAAGCCCAGGACGCGTTGAAGGCCAAGCTCGCCGCCGCCAAGGCTGCCTAAGCTATCCCCATCAAACGCGAGCCCCCACCGGCTCGCCTCCTTTCAGTCCCCGGAGGACGGGCCTTTTCCAAGGCGCCGTCCTCTTTTATTTTCCAAGTAGTTTAGCCGCAAAAATCCCAAAAAATCCCTCCTGCCGTTTAAACTCTTCCGCGCGCTCCTTTAGGCGCCCGAAACGCTTCACGCGCGCTCCGATTGTCGTGTTTTTTGTGGCCATCCCTCCTTCCTCTTCCACCGCTCTCTTCATGCAAGACCAACTCGCCGCTCTTCTCGCTAAAGCCGCCGCCGAACTGCCGGCCGTCGCCACCCGTCCTGACTTCGAGGCCGCCAAGGCCCGCTTCGTCGGCCCCAACGGCGAACTCACCGCGCTCATGAAGCAAATGGGCTCCGTCCCCAAGGAGCAGAAGCCCGTCGTCGGCAAACTCGTCAACGAGGCCAAAACCGCCCTCCAGGCCCACCTCGACGCCGCCCTCTCCCGTCTCGAGGTCGGAGAAATCGCCGCCCGTCTCGGCCCCGCCGTTGATCCCACCCTGCCGTCTCCCGACCGCGCTCCGGGAACTTTTCACCCGCTCACCCTCGTCCGCGAGGAGATGACCCGCATCTTGCGCAAGGTCGGCTTCACCGTCGTCGAGGGCCCCGAGGTCGAGACCGAGTATTACTGCTTCGACGCCCTCAACACCCCGTCCGACCACCCCGCCCGTGATGCCCAGGATACGTTCTACCTGCCCGAGTCCGCCCGCTTTGGCAACGTATCCAAAAAATCTCCACACGAGAAATATCTCCTCCGCACCCACACCAGTTCGGTGCAGATCCGCACCCTGCTGAAGGGCCAGCCTCCCATCCGCATCGTCTCGCCCGGCCGCGTGTATCGCCGCGACACTACTGACGCCACCCACTCGGCCAATTTCCACCAGCTTGAGTGCCTCTACGTGGACAAAAACGTCACCGTCCGCGACCTCAAAGCCCTGCTCGATTACATCTTCGCCTCTCTTCTCGGCAAGGACACCAAGACCCGTTTTCGCCCCCACTACTTCGGCTACACCGAGCCCAGCTTCGAAGTGGACCTCAGCGCCACCCACCTGCCCAAGGTCAACAAGCCTTGGATCGAGATCGGCGGCTGCGGCATGGTGGATCCAATCGTGTTTAAGGACGTTGGTTACGACCCCGAGGTTTGGAGCGGCTACGCCTTCGGCATGGGCCTCGAGCGCCTTGCCATGCTCCTCTACGGCATAGACGACATTCGCACTTTTTACCAAAACGACGCCCGCTTCCTCCGCCAATTCGCCTGAACCAATCCAGCAGAAGGTTACACAGAGGGCTCGAGAGGATTCACGGAGAGCACAGAGCAAAACAACTCCTTTCTCCGTGACCTCTGTGCCACCTCTCGTGACCTCTGTGTAACTTTCGCTTCTCCTATCCGATGAAACTCTCCCGCTCCTGGCTCCAAGACTACGTTGATCTCGCCGGCATCTCCGACGACGACATTTCCCGTGCAATCACTTTCCTCGGCTTCGAGGTCGAACAGGTCATTCGCACCGGCGCCCCTGCATTTAACAACGTCGTCGTCGGCCACATTCTCACCCGCGACAAACACCCCAACGCCGACAAGCTCTCCGTCTGCACCGTGGACGTCGGCTTCGCCCACGGCGGCGTGCGCACCATCGTCTGCGGCGCACCCAACTGTGACACCGGTAACCGCGTGCCCGTCGCCCTGCCCGGTGCCATTCTCCCCGGCGACTTCGTCATCAAGGAGGCCACCGTTCGCGGCCAGCCTTCCTCCGGCATGATGTGCTCCGCCAAGGAGCTCACGCTCGCCGAGGACGCCGCCGGTCTCCTCCTCCTCTCCGGCTCGCCTGAAATCGGCGCGCCCATCAGCTCGGTCCTGCCCGCTGGCGATGTCGTCTTTGACATCGAGATCACACCCAACCGCCCCGACGCACTCTCCCACCTCGGCGTCGCACGCGAGCTCGCTGCTTGGTTCAAAAAAGAGCTCCACTATCCCGCCGTCAGCTTCACCCCCGCCTCCATCTCAGCCAACCCGCGCCCCGATCTGCTCACCTCTGTCCGCGTGCTCGCCGACACCGATTGCCCGCTTTACACCGCCACCGTCGTCACCGGCGTCACCATCAAGCCTTCCCCCGACTGGATGCAGCAGCGTCTCGCCGCCGCCGGGCTCCGTCCGATCAACAACGTCGTCGATATCGGAAACTATGTGATGCTTGAATACGGCCAGCCCGTGCACGCCTTCGACGCCACTAAACTCGCCAACGGCGAGATCATCGTCCGTCACGCCACCGAGGGCGAAAAAATCACCACTCTCGACAAAAAAGAACGCACCCTTTCCGCCGGCATGCTCGTCATCGCCGACGCCCAACACCCCGTCGTCATTGCCGGCATCATGGGTTCCGCCGACTCCGGCGTCTCCGCCGATACCCTCGACCTCGTGCTCGAAGTCGCCTTCTTCAAACGTCAGTCCGTCCGCGCCACCGGCAAGCGCCTCGGCCTCGGCTCCGATTCCTCCTACCGCTACGAGCGCGGCGTGGATGTCCACTCGCTCGACGAGGCCGCCCACCGTTTCATTGATCTCATCCTCGCCCACGCTGGCGGCGCCGTCGCCGGCCCGATCCACCGCGTCGGCTCCACCATTCCTTGGGAACGCGAAATCACCGTTACCCCCGGCTACATCAATGAGAAGCTCGGCTTCGAAATCCCCGCCGCCGAGATGCGCGCCGCCCTCGAATCTCTCGAACTCGTCGTCACCCGCGAGGAGCCCACCGAGAAACGCGGCCCCGCCTGGACTTTTTCCATCCCGAGTTGGCGCGATGACCTCGATCGCCCCATCGACTTGGTCGAGGAAGTCGTGCGCCTCTACGGCACCGAAAAAATCCCCGTCTCCGTCATCACCGCTCCCGGCCTCGTCGGCAACGACGACCCCATCGTGCTCTTCAATCGCAAGGTCGCCGACGCCCTCGTTGGCCAGGGTTTTAATGAGTGCGTCAACTACACGCTGCGCGCCGGCCAGGAGATCGCCGCTTGGACCACACCCGCCCACGTCGAGTCGCTCGCCCTCGCCAATCCTTTCGTCGAGGACCAGTCGCACCTCCGTCCCACCCTCGTGAGCGGCCTGCTCGAATCCCTTAAACTCAACCAATCGCGCGGCGTCACTGCTTCTCGTTTCTTCGAGACCGGCCGCGTATTCCTCGAACGCAACGGCCAGCTCTCCGAGTGCGTCGCCGCCGCCTTCATCCTCGCCGAAGAAACTGGCGAGCGCAGCTGGCGTCCACGCGAGGCCGCCGATTTCTACACCGCCAAGCACCACGCCGAGACCATCGCCGCCATCGCTGGCATCGAGCTCGGCCGGCAACCTACCGCGCTCGTCGCCGCGCCCGCCCACGGCTGGCAAACCGGCCACGCCGCCGTCGCCGGCGACATCAAGCACGGCTGGACTGCCACCTTCGGCCTCGTTGACCTCGCCCACCTCAAGGCGCTCGGCATCACGGGTAAAGTTTACGCCGGCTTTTTCGCCATCGTGTCGGAGAAAGTCACCGCCGACGCCGACCGCCGCAGTTTTAAGCCCTTCAGCCTGCAACCCGCCGCACTCCGCGACCTCGCCGTTGTCGTGCCCGCGACGACGTCTGCGAGCGAAGTCCAGAAAGCCATCGCCAAGCACGCCCGCGCCGCCGCCGGCACCGCCTTCGCGCTGGAGAGCGTGGATATTTTCGACGTTTACACCGGCAAGGGCGTGCCCGAGGGCCAGCAAAGTCTCGCCTACGCCCTGACTTTCCGCGCCTCTGACCGCACCCTCAACGACGACGAGGTCAATGCCGCCTTCACCAAGGTGCAGACCGACCTCACGGCGGCGGGGTATCAGATTCGGAAGTGATCTGGATTCCGGGTTGAATTCCCAAAACAGCGCTGGAAACCCCGGATTGCGCGGATGAACCGAGCGATCCGGGGTTCGTTCGGACTGCCGAATCCTGGATTACCAGTCTTTCGAGACTTCGAGGCCGAAGTAGCCTGCGGCGTTGGCGTAGCTAATGTCCGAAATGAGTTTGGCCAGCGCGGCGTCGTCGGCCGGAATCAGCCCCGCCTCGACGTCCTCGCCGATCAGCTTGCAGAGCAGGCGGCGGAAGTATTCGTGCCGCGGATACGAAAGGAAGCTGCGCGAGTCGGTCAACATGCCGACGAACTTCGAGAGCAGACCGAGCGCGCTGAGCGCGTTGAGTTGGAGCTCCATGCCTTCCTTCTGGTCGAGGAACCACCAGCCGCTGCCGAACTGGATCTTGCCCGCGACCGAGCCGTCCTGGAAGTTGCCGATCATCGCGGCGAAAACGTAGTTATCGGCCGGGTTGAGGTTGTAGAGCACGATCTTCGGCAAGGCGTCTTCGCGGTCGAGGGTGTCGAGGTAGCGCGAGAGGGCGCGGGCTTGCGGGAAGTCGCCGATCGAGTCCACTCCGGCGTCGGCGCCGCAGCGCTTGAGCAGGCGAGTGTTGTTGTTACGCAGGGCACCGAGGTGGAGCTGCTTTGTCCAACCGCGTTTGGCGTCGAGGCGGCCGAGGAAGAGCATGATGAACCACATCCACTTTGCGCTTTGCTCGGGGGTGGCGGCGCGGCTGGTGCGGGTTTGAGTGAAAATGGCGGCGGCCTCGGCCTCGGTGCAATCGGCGTCGGGGATGTTTTCCAGACCGTGGTCGGAGAGGCGGCCGCCGACCGAGTGGAAGAAGGCGTGGCGGCGGTCGAGGGCTTCGAGCAAGGCGGGCAGGGAGGCGATCTCGAGCTCGGCGCGGGCGGCGAGGAGGTCGGTCCAGGCGTTGAAGACGGCGGGCGCGGCGACGGCCATGAGCTTGTCCGCGCGGTAGGTCGGATAAACGCGGGTCTTTAAGGCCGAGCCGGATTTCGCGATGGCGACGTGATGTTCGAGCGAGTCGGCGGGGTCATCGGTGGTGCAGACGACTGCGACCTTGCAGGCGGTGAGGATGCCCTGGGTGGTGAAGGCGGAGGTGGCGAGCTGGGCGTTGGCGAGTTCCCAGATCTTGGGCGCGTTGGCCTCGTTGATGAGCAGCTCGATGCCGAAGTAGCGGCGGAGCTCGAGGTGCGACCAGTGGTGGAGCGGATTACGCACCAGCTGCGGAACGATGCGGCAGAAGGCGAGGAACTTGTCGTAGTCGGAGGCGGAGCCGGTGATGAGGTCCTCATTAACGCCAGCTGCGCGCATGGCCCGCCACTTGTAGTGATCGCCGCCGAGCCAGATTTCGGCGAGGTTGCGGAACTGTTTGTTCGCCGCGATCTGATCGGGCGGTAGATGGCAGTGGTAATCGTAGATCGGCTGTGCCTTTGCGACGTCGTGGTAGAGGCGGCGCGCGGTCTCAGTGGTGAGCAAGAAGTCGTCGTGGAGGAAGGAGGGCATGTGGGATGAGGAAAAGTCTGAAAGGCTTAGACCTGAGGCTTGAGACCTGAAGCTTGAGGGCGGAAGACGGAGACCAGCGGGCTGAGGGTGGGGAACCTTGGGCGCGATTTTATTCCGGGTCTCAGGTTTTGTTTTTCGACGGCTTTAGCCGACGAGGTGGGCTTTGATGTAGTCGAAGCTCTGCTTGATGGAGACGAAGGGGTCGCCGGGGCAGGTGTCTTGCTCGACGATGAACCACTCGCAGCCGCCGGCCTCGGCCTCGGCGATGATGCGCTTAAAGGGCAGGGTGCCCGTGCCAATTTCGCAGAAGGTTGGTTCGCCGCCGGGGCTCACTTTGTAGTCCTTGAGGTGGATGAAGGGCGTGCGGCCCTTCACGCTCTGCACCCAGGCGACGACATCGCCGCCGCCGCGCTGCACCCAGAAGGTGTCGAGTTCGGCCACGATGTTTTCGGGCGAAGTCTCGGCGTAGACGCGCTCAAGAATCGTCGGGCCACCGGCGGAACGGTAAAACTCGTTGGCGTGGTTGTGATAGCCCAGTTTGAGGCCCGCGGCGCGGAACTTCGCTCCGGCGATATCGAGTTTTTTGATCAGGGTGGAGATGTGCTCGGGATTATCGAAATCAACGCCAGCGGGATACGGATAGGCGGTGAGCTTGGTGCCAAGGGCCTCAAGGCGGGCGATCACGCTTTCGGTTTCGTCGAGGATCTTTTGACCGTTCTCGTGAGTGGCGCAAATGGTGAGTCCTTCGGCCTTGCACATGGCTACCAGCTCGGCCTCCGGGATCGGGCCGACGCCGCTGATTTGGACGGCGGTGTAGCCGATGGCGCGCACCTTTTTCAGGGTGGCGGCGAAGTCTGCGGCGGTTTTGCAGAAATCACGAAGGGTGTAGAGTTGGATGGCGACTTGGGAGAGTTTCATGGGAAAAGGACGGGGCGGGATTAAAACGCGCAGGACGCAAAGAAGCGCGAAGTCGGTGAATGCTTGGCCTCGCGGACCTTCGCGTTCTTCGCGGTTTCGTATTCTGGATCAGGGTTATTTTGCGAAGGACTTGGCGAAATCGACGGGTGCGGCAGCGACGACCTTTTTCTTTTTGCCGAGCTTGGCGCTCTCGGCGATGCGCGCCTTGAGCAGGCGTTCGTATTTTTTGGCATCAAGCGGGAGCTTCACCGGCTTGGCGGTCCAAGCGGAGAGCAGCATGGCGTTGGCTAGTGTGACCGAGTGGATGCCCTCGGGCGCTGGAGCGACGAGTTTGGTGCCGTCGAGGATGGCATCGGTGAAGTTCTGCAACACCTCGTTGTGCTGGCCGCCGTGGCCCGCGGCGGGAATGGTGACGTCCCAGACTGCCGGGGTGGCGAAGGATTGCGTGGTGGTGCGGGAGAACTCGCCCATCGGCATCTCATTGCGGGTATAGCTAATCTTGTCGTTTTCGTAAACGAGTTTGCCGCGTTCGGCGGTGATTTCGAGACGGTTGGTGCCGGGAGCTTCGCCGGTGGAGGTGATGAATACGCCGGTTGCGCCGTTGGCAAATTGCATGGTGGCCGTGACGTCGTCCTCGACCTCAATGTCGTGGTATTTACCAAAAGAGCAGTTGGCTGACAGCGTTACGGGCATGCCGAACATCCACTGAAACAGGTCGAGGTTGTGCGGACACTGGTTGAGGAGGACGCCGCCGCCCTCGCCGGCCCAGGTGGCGCGCCAGCCGCCCGAGGAGTAGTAGGCGTGGGTGCGAAACCAGTTTGTAATAATCCAGTTCACGCGGCGAATTTCGCCGAGCTCGCCGCTCTGAATGAGCTCACGGATTTTTTGATAATAGCGGTCGGTGCGCTGGTTGAACATCGCGGCGAAAACCTGCTTCTTTTCGCGGCCCTTGTAGGCCGCGATCAGGCGCTCGCAGTCGGCGCGATGCACCGAGATCGGTTTTTCCAGCATCACGTGAAGACCGGCCTGGAGCGCGGCGATGCCGATGGTGGTGTGGTCGTAGTGAGGAGTGGCGATGAGGATGGCGTCAATCAGGCCGGAAGCCATCATGTCGGCGGCAGTTTTGAACCCCTTCACCTGCGGCACGCGGGCGAGTCTTGCGGTGTCGAGATCGGCGACGGCCCCGAGTTCAAGGCGGTTGATTTTACCGGCAAGAATTTGCTGGGCGTGGGAGTAGCCCATGTTGCCGAGACCAACGATACCAATGCGGACTTTTGCCATAAAGAAAGCGGGAGGGGATTAAAAGAGAGCCTAGCCTGACGCGTGAGATACTTCTGAGTAGAAAAAGGATGGTCACGTTCACGCGAAGGCCTATACCTGCAAACTGTTTCACCGCGCCATGTTTACCCCCCGTGTCACCCTCAAGCAAGTCGCGCTGCAGGCCGGCGTGCATATCTCAACCGCGTGGCGTGCGCTTAAAAACGACACCTATGTCGAGCCCGCCAAGCGCGCCAAAATACGCGCCATCGCCAAGGAGCTCGGCTACACGCCGGATCCGATGCTTACCGCGTTAAGCAACTACCGCCGCAAGCAGCAGCCGCAGGTTTTTCAGTCCACGCTCGCTTGGGTGAACAACTTCCCGGTGCGGCGCGAGGGACGTGATCTGGGCAATATCCAAGGCTATCACGCGGGTGCGTTGCGCTTCGCAACCCAGATGGGATTTAAGCTCGAAGAGTTCTGGCTGGCGGAGCCGGGCATGACGCCCCGCCGCGCCCGCGAGGTATTACTGGCGCGCGGGATTCGCGGACTGGTTTTCCCGCCGCAGCCGCTTTCCGGCACCGAGCTCGCCTTCGATGTGGAGCCTTTCGCCGCCGTGGCGATCGGCTACTCGCTCACCACCCCGCGCCTGCATGTGGTGGGCAACCACCAGCACAACGCCACGCTTCAGGCCCTGCGTGAGCTCGCGCAGCTCGGCCACCGCCGCATCGGCATGGTGTCTGCGACCGAGACCTTGCGCCGCGCCAACCATAGTTTCGAGTCGCCCTACCACTTCTTTCAATCGGTGCAAAGCGAAGCCCAGCGCGTGCCGCTTTTCTCCATTCCCGGCCGCGATGAGCCGCGCAATATCGCTGCCGCGCGGGACGATTTTCTCGCTTGGTTCAAGCGGCACAAGCCCACCGCCATCATCAGTCACGTGAGCGAGATCCGGACCTGGCTTGAAGCAGCCGACAAGGCCGTGCCAGACGACGTTTCGCTCGCGACTTTGTCCCGGGTTTTCGACCAGACTTGGTCCGGTATTGACCAGCAGGAGGAGCAGATCGGCATGAGGGCGGTCGAATTGCTCGTGAGTCTTTTCCAGAACGGCGAACGCGGCTCTCCCGCCATGCCCTTGCGCATGTTGATTGAGGGGCGCTGGTGCGAAGGCGACACCACCCGCCGCCTCGGTCCGCCGGTCACGGAACTGCTGGCAAAGTTTGCCTGAGCGTGCGGCTGTCCTGGCTGCAAAACTTAAAATGACCCACCCCCGCTCATCACTGCTATGTCCGCCCGGAACAGCCGCCCCCGTGTCCGGCCCCGAGCGCGGCACTGCCTGGCGCTGGCTATTCCCCTGCGCGCTCGCGGTGATGATCGTGCTCGCGTCGGGCCGCAGCCAGATCGCCGCTCCTCCTGGAATTCCGAGCGTGGACAAGCTTGGCCATTTTCTGGTCTTTGGTTTGCTTGCATCACTGGTGGTCCGCTCGCCAGGCGGGCGCGTTGTCTGGCCGCTGTGCGCGGTGACGCTGGTGTCGTTTTTTGGCATTAGCGACGAGTTTCATCAGAGCTTCACGCCTGGTCGTTCGGTCGAGTTTACCGACTGGGTTGCTGATACGCTGGGTGCCGCGCTGGCGGTCACGCTTTACGCCAACTGGGGCGCTTACCGGCGCGTGCTGGAGTGGCGTCTGGCTACGCCTCGGCCTGTTGGAGAACCGACCGCGCTTGCGCCCGCCGCCGCGCCCGTTTCCGTGTCCAACGACATCCCTGCATGAGCGCCGCCGCCACACCTTCCGACATAACCGCGCAAATCGCCCGCCTGCGCACGGAGATCGCCGTCCACGATGAGCGCTACTATCGGCAGGCGCGCCCCGAGATATCCGATTTCGATTACGATCAACTCAAGCGCGCGTTGGCCGACCTCGAAGCCGCCCACCCCGCCGAGGCCGCCGCCCTCTTCGGCGCCTCGCCCGTTCGCCGCGTCGGCGACGACCGCAGCGAGGGTTTTACCCGCGTGAAACATCACTTCGGCATGACCACGCTCGATAACACCTATGATGCGGGGGAGCTGCGCGATTTCCACGCCCGCCTCGTCAAGGCCTTAGGCACCGGTGACCTCGCCTACACCGTCGAGCCCAAGATCGATGGCGTCGCCGTCAGCCTCACTTACGAAAATGGCCATTTCACCCGCGCCGTCACCCGTGGCGACGGCGAGGAAGGTGACGATATCACGGCCAACGTCCGCACCATCCGCTCGCTGCCGGCCTTGCTCGCATCCGCCCCCGCCGGTGACGATTTGTTCGCCGCGGCTGCAGAGCTACCTCAACTGATCGAGATCCGCGGCGAGATTTTTATGCGCGACGAGGAGTTCCGCCGCATCAACGCGGCTCAGGACGAGGCCGGAGAGCTGCCTTATGCCAATCCGCGCAACCTCGCCGCCGGCACAATTAAGCTCATCGACCCGGCCATCGTAGCCACCAGAAAGCTCGAAATCGTCCTCTACGGCCTCGGTGCCTATGAACCCGCACCCGAAGCGGAGCCTCTCGGTGGCTTAGACTCGCAGTCTTCCTTCCAGGCCCGTCTACGCGCGTGGAGCTTGCCGGTGGTGGAGAAATTCTGGTTGGTGCGCGGCGTCGATGCGGTGCTTGCCTCCATCGCTGAACTCGACGGGCTGCGTCGCGGATTTGCTTACCCGACCGATGGGGCGGTGGTAAAACTCGACGTGTTTGCGCAGCAACGCGTGGTCGGCTACCGCGGCGAGGGCCAGGCCGCGCGAAAACTTTCCCCGCGCTGGGCCTGCGCTTACAAGTTCGCACCCGACCGCGCCCAGACGCGCATCCTTGCTATCACGGTGCAAGTCGGCCGCACCGGCGCTGTCACTCCCGTGGCCGAGCTGGAGCCCGTTCTCCTCGCCGGCAGCACAGTCAAACGCGCGACGCTTCACAATGCCGACGAGATCGCGCGGAAGGATGTTCGAGTTGGCGACACGGTGCTGGTCGAAAAGGCAGGCGAGATTATCCCCGCCGTCATCGAGGTCGTGCTCGCCAAACGCCCGGCCGACAGCGCGGCTTACGTGTTCCCCTCCGATTGTCCCGCCTGCGGCACTCCGCTCGCCCGCGAGGAGGGCGGCGTGAAGTGGATGTGCGTAAACGCGGATTGCCATGAGAAAACCCGCCGTCGCATCGAGCATTTTGCATCCAAGGCGTGCGTGGATATCGACGGATTGGGGGAGGAAATCGTGGAGTTGCTCCTTTCCAAAAAACTCATCCGCGGCGTATCGGATCTTTTTCTTCTCACGCAGGCGCAGTTACTGCCGTTAAAAAAATCCGGCGAGGTGTGGGCTGGTAATCTCGTCAACGCCATCGCCGCCCGTCGCACCGCCGATCTCTGGCGCGTTATCCACGGGCTGGGCATCCCGCAGGTCGGCGCAGCCGCGGCCAAGGATCTTGCGCGGCGCTTCCGCTCGCTCGATGGCCTGGCCGAGGCGACGCTCAACGAGATTATCCAGATCGATGGCTTCGGTGAAAAAACCGCCGAGTCGGTGCGCGCGTGGTTTAACCAGCCCTCCAACCGTATGCTCGTGGCCGAGCTGCTTGCCGCCCGCGTTTCCCCCACGCCACCTGCCGCCAGCTCGGTCGGCGGCGCGCTGGCAGGCAAAACTCTCGTTCTTACGGGAACGCTCTCGTCGCTCAGCCGCGAGGAGGCGCAGGCCATGATCGAGACCGCTGGCGGTAAGGTCAGCGGCAGCGTGTCCAAGAAAACTCACTACGTCGTCGCCGGCGAAGAGGCCGGCTCAAAACTAGAAAAGGCCCGCGCGCTGGGCGTCGAGGTGTTGGACGAGACGGGGCTGCGCGCTTTGCTGGCTCCGCGCTGAGATGCGCCTTCGCGTGCTCAGCGTCGGAGCGTGCTTGCACGCGATTTCCGGCTCAAGCCATCGCGCGCAAGCGCGCGCCTGCGCTAAAAAGCTCGGCTGACTCCGCTCGCCTCACGACACGACGCTGAAGAGGAAATACGCGATCACCGCCGCGACATACGCGGTGAGGCCGGTGAGCAGCAGGCAAAGTTCCACAAAGAAGAAGCGCGTCTTGCGCTCCCGGTAGCAGACAATCTGGGCCAGCAGCGCCGCGTCGTCGCCACCCGCCGGAGCTCGAAATTGGGTCACCCAACGAATGCGCAGGGAACCGCCGATGATGAACAACATGGAGGCGAGAACGAAGGCCAGCCCGCCCGCCATGGCGTAACGTTGAAACGCCCCGGCCGCCGCAATGCGCGGGCCGGAGAACCCTGTGATGGTGAGCGCGAGGGTGGCTACCGTGAGCAAGAGTTGGGCGCGGGTTTGCAGCACGTTGAACTGTTGCAGAAGCAGGTTTAGCGCGCCCTGCAGGCCGCCACCCAAGATCAGCAGATGGCGCGCTTCGTCTTTGTGAATGGGCCGGGGGCTCTCGGTGCTTGAATTTGACATGGTGGGTGGCTGGCGGAGTGGGCGGGAGCAGGCTGTGCACGTCGGCGGGAGTCTGGCAACTCTGCGCGTTCTCACACAGTGCAGACTTCCGTCGCGGCGGTCTCGGATGTGCTCCCGCGCTGGCGCGCCCGGTTCCCCGCCTTGCACGAGGCGGTTGCGGCGCTCGACTTCAGTCTCATCACCGCCGAGGCGTCCGATGCGCCGCTGCCTGCCGCCCGATCTGGCTGGCGTTTTTAGAGCTTCTTTCCCTGCGCCCTCTCCGTCGTCTGGCTGGATCGTGCAACGGTCCAGGCGATGATCGCCGCGTCGTCGTATTCGTGACGCCACACCAAGCTAAGGAACTCAGCGGGCAGAATAGCGTGCGTCATGAAGAAAGTCCGGTCTCCGCCGCAGCAATACATCAGGGAGGCGGGCAACTCGCCCCGCAGCTTTGCCCGAGTCTTGGGCAGGATGCGCGGGAGCCAGGTTATGCCCTGGATAGCCTCGGTCTTGCCGGGCCAACGGTCGGGGTCGGCGACAGCGCTGGAGGCTCGGCCGCCCTGGACGTTTAGAAAGTAGTCGCGGCGCACCGTCTCAATGGTCAACGCATGGCCGAAGCCGGGCATGCCTCGACCGTGCTCGTCTTCGGCGTAGTCGTAGAGCGCCTGGGCGGAGAGGCCGTTGGCGGCGAGCCAAGCGGTTTGGCTCGCGTTGAAAAGCGTCGCGGCATCGCGCGTCCCGGCCGCATAGGCCGCGAGGGCGTGGTCGTAGATCGCGCGGAAGTCGCTTGGAAAAGTGAAGTGGGACATGAGAACCAGATAAACGAATCCGCGTCGTGTGCAAACGGCAGGCGAAGTCTCATGCCAGCGCTGCCACCGACTGCGGCAGAGAGCGGAAGCAGGCGTACAGATGATCGAAGAGACTAGGGGCCGCCGATCGCCATTTTTCTAAAATCGGCGGAGCAGCCGATGAAATCGCGTATGAACGCGGGAACCAGAAGATCGCCAAAAATCTCCGGAAAACCTGCAGGGCGGAAGCCCTTGGCGCTTGGTTTCTTCTGCCTCCTGGTCGATCCAATAAATCCGCGGTTGGACTCTCGCTCCGAATCGAGCGACTACTTGGCCCAGGGGGATTTCAATTGCGGGATCCGGATGGTAGGTAAAGATTTTTAAGGAGTGAAAAACTCAATCGCAAAAGCCCGAAAATGGATTGCGATTACAGGCGTTTTTTTGTGGGCCGGATCGTGCATTTCGCAAGCGGCGGCGGCGGCCACGGCGGGTGCGCAGGGTGGGGTGGCGGCGGCCGGTTTGGCCGAGCCGGACGACGAGCGGGCGCTGGTGCGGTTAAAGGAACTGCGTCGCGAGATCGCGCGGCACGATGAGCTGTATTTTCGCAAAGTGGCGCCGGTGATCAGCGATTACGAATACGACCAGTTGAAGGCCGAGCTGCGGGGCTTGGAGGCGCGGGTGGTGGAGATAAGTAAGGCCGGCGGTGCTGCCGGAGCGGCGGGGGATAACCTCGGCGATGATCGCTCGGCAGGGTTTCAAACCTACCGGCATCGCGAGCCGATGTTGAGTTTAACCAAGGCATATTCGGACGAGGAAGTGGCGGCCTTCGTGGCGCGGGTGGAGGCTAAGCTCGGGCGTGGCGCGGTGGCGTTTCGCGTGGAGCCCAAGTATGACGGGCTGGCGGTGAGTCTCACCTACGAGAAAGGGTGTCTGGTGCGGGCCGTCACGCGCGGCGACGGCACCGATGGCGACGACATCACGGCGAACGCGCGACTGGTCGTGCGCGGCTTGGTGGAGCAGCTTGGTGCGGAGCCGTGGAGCGGGCCGGACGTGGTGGAGTTGCGCGGCGAGATTTACATGGGAATGGCGGAATTTAAGCGTCTCAACGCGGTGCGGGAGGCGGCGGGCGAGGATCTATTTGCGCATCCGCGCAACGTGGCGGTCGGCACGATCCGCTCGCAGGACGCCGCCGAATTGGCGGAGCGAAAATTGGAATTGGTGTGCTACGGCTGGGGCGCGTGGGCACCGGCGGTGGACCGTCCGGCGACCCTTGGGGAGTTCCGCGCGAGACTGGCGGCGTGGGGCCTGCCGGTCGTGGGTATTGAAAAAGTGGTGACAGGCGCGGACGAGTTGAGTGCAGCGGTGGGGGCGGTGAGGGCGGCCGCGCCGGGGCTGGGTTTACCGGTGGACGGGGTGGTGTTGAAGGTTGAGCGCGTCTCGCAGCAGGAGGAACTCGGGTTGGCGCCGGGTGCCCCGCGTTGGGCGCTGGCGCGGAAGTTCGAGCCGGAGCGGGTGGTGACGCGGCTGCTTGGTATCACGCTTCAAGTTGGTCGCACCGGCGCGGTGACGCCCGTCGCGGAGCTGGCGCCAGTGGAGCTGGCCGGCTCGATCATTGCGCGGGCGACGCTGCACAACGCCGGTGATATCACGCGGCGAGATCTGCGGGTGGGCGACTGGGTAAAAGTGGAGAAAGCCGGTGAGATCATCCCGGCAATCGTCGGCGTTGAGAAAGCGCGGCGCACCGGCGTGGAGGTGTCGTATGTGTTTCCGGATACTTGTCCCTCCTGCGCGGGCAAACTTGTGCAGGCGGCAGGCGATGCGGTGCATCGTTGCGCGAACCGGGACTGCGCGGCGCAGGTGGCGCGGCGGATCACGCATTTCGCGACGCCAGCCGCGCTCGATATCGCGGGGCTCGGGCCGGCGCTGGTGGATGCACTGGTGGGGCGAGGCCGAGCGAGGAGCCCGGCGGATCTTTATCTTTTAAAAGTGGAAGAGTGGGCGGCGCTACCGGGACTTGGCGGGCGCTCGGCTGCGAAGCTCATGGCTGCGCTCGCGGCGAGCCGCACGACGGCACAAAAGGACGGAGCACGTTTGATTTACGGGCTCGGTTTACCCGGTGTCGGGGAGGGGGCGGCGCGACGCCTTG
>CAMDHP010000053.1 GCA_945898185.1 Akkermansia muciniphila
ACACCGGCGGGACGCTCGATAAACTCGAAGCCATCCCGGGCTTTCGCGTAGGCGTGAGCCTCGCCGAATACCAAGCGCTCGTCGCTCGCACCGGCTGTGCTCTCATCGGGCAGACCCCCGAGCTGGCCCCGGCGGACAAAAAACTCTACGCGTTGCGCGACGTCACCGCCACCGTGGCCTGCCGCCCCTTGATCTGCGCTTCGATCATGTCGAAAAAACTCGCCGAGGGCATCGACGCGCTGGTGCTCGACGTGAAATGCGGCGGCGGTGCGTTTATGAAAACCGAGGCCGAGGCACGGGAACTGGCCGGCATGATGGTCGCCATCGGCAACGCGGTGGGCAAACCCACCCGCGCCCTGCTCACGCGCATGGACGAACCGCTTGGCCACGCGGTGGGCAACGCCGTGGAAGTCGCCGAGTCCATCGCCTGCCTGCGCGGCGCCGGGCCGGCGGACCTGATGGAAGTGACCTTCGCCCTAGGCGTGGAGATGCTCCTGCTCGCCGGCGCCGCCCGCGACGAAGCCGAGGCCCGCGCCCGACTGGCGGGCGTGATCGCCGACGGCTCGGCTTTGGCCAAGTTTCGCGAAATCGTGAGCGCCCAAGGCGGCGACGCCCGCGTGGTGGACGCCCCCGACGAAGTGATGCGGCCCGCGCGCCTGCGGCGCGAAGTGCGAGCGGCTCAGGCCGGCTACGTTCAATCGGTGGCGGCGCTCGACGTGGCGCTGGCCGCGCTATGCCTCGGTGCGGGCCGCACCCAGGCGGAAGACCCGGTTGACCACGCGGTGGGCTTCACCCGGCTGGTAAAAACCGGCACGCGGGTGGCGGTTGGCGACGTGCTGGCGCTTATCCACGCCAACGACGAAGCCAAGGCCGCCCAGGCCGAGGCAATGTTGCAAGAGGCGATCGTGATCGGCGAGAGCCGCCCCGAGTCTCTACCGCTCATTCTCGGATATCTCTGACCGCTTTCTCCGGTCGCGGCGGTGCTTGCGGTGAGAACGTTTTTAAAGCCGACACTGCTCGCGGCAAAGTTCACGTAAGGCGTAGCGTTCAACCTTGGCCTCGAGCAGAAGCTGGTGGACGACCAAGACGAGCAGACCGCCACGGTCGTGACCACTCCGGTCACCAGCTTCAAGCAGACCTTCGCGGATGACGAAGCGACCAACCTCGCCTACGGCGTGCGTGTCGGTTACAACGTCTATGGTAACGCCACGGTCTACGCCGGTTACGAAGGCCGCGCATCGACCGAGTCGAGCAGCAACATCAACGCCGGTCTGCGCGTCAGCTTCTAAGCTCACTTCGCACCGCTCTGCAAACTATCCAGCGATGCCCGCTTCGGCGGGCATCGCTTTTTTGTGTTCCGCTCCCGCGCCGCCCTGCTTTCGTGGCGTCTCGCATGACCTACGCCGACATCGCCGCCGCCCTGCCCGCCCACGCCCGCACCGATATTAGCGGCGTGCCCTTCCCGCGCATCGCCTCCGGCAAGGTTCGCGAAATTTTCGACCTCGGCGACGCCCTGCTACTCGTCGCCACCGACCGCCTCTCCGCCTTCGATGTCATCCTGCCCGACGGCATCCCCGGCAAGGGCATCGTGCTCACCCAAATGAGCCACTGGTGGTTCGCCCGCACCGAGACGCTCATCGTCAACCACCTCCTGCCCGACCAGGCCGGCGAATTCACCCGCCGCGGCATCACCGACCAAGATCTCCAGCTCCGCGCCATGATCGTGCGGAAATTAAAACCCCTCGCCATCGAGTGCGTGGTGCGCGGCTACCTCGTCGGCAGCGGCTGGTCTTCCTATCAAAAAACCGGCGAGGTCTGCGGCCATACATTGCCTGCCGGACTACGCCAGGCCGACCGCCTGCCCGCGCCGCTCTTCACCCCCACGACGAAGGCCCCCAAGGGCGAACACGACGCTCCCATCAACGATGCCCAAGGCGCGGCCATCGTCGGCGATGCGCTCTATGCGAAAGTGAAGGCCGCCAGCCTCGAGCTCTACGCCTTCGGCCATGAACGCGCCCGCGCCGCCGGTATGATCCTCGCCGACACCAAATTCGAATTTGGCACCGACGCCGCCGGCAACCTCGTATTGATTGACGAGGTGCTCACGCCCGACTCCTCCCGTTACTGGCCGGCGGACGGGTATCGCACCGATTGCTCGCCGCCGAGCTACGACAAACAGTTCGTCCGCGACCACCTGCTCGCGATCCAGTGGAACCAGCAACCGCCCGCGCCGCACCTGCCCGCCGAAATCATCAGCCGCACGCAGGAGAAATACCTGCAAGCGCTGAGGAACCTGATGGGCTGAGCTGCGGCCTCAGGCGGGCGCTTAAAAGGGAGGGCGGGCCCGCTGGGGAATCGTTTTCGTTCTCGGGTCGTTCTCGGGTCGTGCGCGAAGGCGCTCAGGCGTCGCGTGCACGCACGCTCCGCACCGGCGGCGGCTTTACGCCTTCTCCATCTCGCCGAGCTTCGTCGTCGCCGCATCCCACTCCGCCGTGGCCTGCGCGATCAGGTCCGCCGTCGCACTCAGCTCGCGGTTATAGTGGTGAAACTTCCCTTTGTCTGCGTAGGTATCCGGACTTTCCAGCGCGGTGGTGATCTCGGCCTGCTTGGCCTCCAGATCGACCACTTTCTTCTCCAACTGGCCGACATGCTCGCGGAACTTGCGAATCTCGCTCGACGACGGCTTCGCTGCCTTGGGCGCGGCGGCGGCCGCCGGGCTGGCCTTCGCGACCGCCTTTCCCGCCGTCGGACGAGCATCAGTAAAGCCGGCCGTCAACGCGGCGCGGGCGTTGGTCGCCTTCGACTTTTCGAGGTAGTAGTCGTAGTTGCCGGCGTAGGACGTGAGGCGGCCGCTGTGAACGTGCAGCACGGTCTCGGCGAGCTCGCGGATGAAGTGAACGTCGTGGGAAATGAAAACCAGCGTGCCGGTGAAGCCCTTGAGCGCGCCGATCATCGCATCAATCGAGGCGATATCCAAGTGCGTGGTCGGCTCGTCCATGAGGAGGAGATTCGGCGGATCGACGAGCAGGCGGGCGAGGTTGAGGCGGGATTTTTCGCCACCGGAGAGCACGCCTACCTTTTTGTGCACGTCGTCTTTGCGGAAAAGGAAGCTGCCAAGAATGGCGCGGGCCTGCTGCTCGGTGAGCTGATTCTCGTTGGTGCGCAGCTCCATCATCATCTCAAAAACGCTCGCGTCCTCGCGCAGCGTGTCGGTGCGTTGCTGGGCGAAGTAGCCGGCAGTGACGTTTGTGCCGAGCTCGCGCTCGCCCGCCTGGAACGCGAGGTTGCCGGCGAGAATTTTGAGCAGGGTGGATTTACCCGCGCCGTTCGGCCCGACTAGCACGATGCGCTGACCGCGCTCGGCAATGAAATTGAGATCTGAATACACCACGTGGCTGCCGTAGGCCTGGCGAATGTGCTTCAGCTCGATGACCTTCAGACCGGAGCGCACGGGCTGGGGAAACTTGAAGTTGATGCGCTTCAGCTCCTCGGTGGGCTCCTCGACCGCCGCGTCCTTGAGTCGCTCGATCTGCTTCTCCTTCGACTTCGCGCGCGAGGCCATCGAGGCCTTCGCACCGAAACGGTCCACGAACACCTGCAAATGCGCGATTTCGCGCTGCTGGTTCTTGAACTGGGCGAGTTGCTGCTCCTTGCGCGCCTCTTTCTCGGTCAGGAAATTGTCGTAGTTGCCGTGGTAGTAATGGAGCGTGCCGGCGCGCAGCTCGAGCATGCCGGTGCAGAGCGCATTGAGGAAGGCACGATCGTGGGAGATGACCACCAGGCCGCCGGGGTAGCGCGTGAGGTAATCCTGGAACCAGAGCAGGGCCTCCAGATCGAGATGGTTCGTAGGCTCGTCGAGCAGCAAGAGAGCCGGCTCTGCGACGAGCAGGCGGGCAAGATGGGCTCGCATCACCCAGCCGCCGGAAAAAGTTTTGGCCTGCTTGTCGGCGTCACCTTCCTTGAAGCCGAGGCCGGCGAGGATGATGCGAGCGCGCGGTTCGAGGGTGTAATCAATGTCGTAGTTGTCCTCGGTGGGCTCGAGGGCTTTGCCGGAGGTGGCGATGGTGAGGATGGTCTCGTCGCCGGCCGGGGCGGATTCCTGCGGCAGGTAACCGAAGTCGGCGCCGCGCTCCCATTCGATCGTGCCAGTGTCGGGCCGCTCTTCTCCGAGAATGAGCCCGAAGAGGGTGGATTTACCCGCGCCGTTGGGGCCGACAAGGCCGAGCCGGTCGGTGCGCGCGACAAACAATGATACCTCGGAAAACAGCTCGCGGGTGCCGTAGGACTTGGAAACGTCTGCAATGGTCAGCATGTGAAACCGAGCAAAAGATGCGTTGTCGGGGCGCGGCGCAACAAAAAGCCCGCAGGTGCCGCCGGATGGGTTTTCCCGCGGCCGGAAGATTTTTTGTGGCATCGCCCCTTCTTCCGGCCCTCACTCGGCTTTTTCACGAAACCCACCACGACCATGGCCCATAAAGTCAAAGCCGCCAAACGCCAAACCCTCCTCACCGAGCTCATCAACGCCAAGCTCGCCGCCAAGAAGGGCCCGATCTCGCAGTTTCTCGCGCACCACTACCGCCACTTCAACGCCGCCGCGCTGATCGACTCCGCCAAGGGCTACGAGGCCCACCTCAAGGTCGGCGGCAAGATGATGGTCACCCTCGCCGGCGCCATGTCCACCGCCGAGCTCGGCCTCTCTCTCGCCGAGATGATTCGCCAGGATAAGATCCACGCCATCGTCTGCACCGGCGCCAACCTCGAGGAAGATATCTTCAATCTCGTCGCCCACGACTACTACGAGCGCGTCGCCGGCTACCGCGATCTCACCGCCGCCGATGAGCAGGCCCTGCTCGACCGCCACATGAACCGCGTGACCGACACCTGCATCCCCGAAGGCGAGGCCATGCGCCGTATCGAGGCCGTCGTCGCTGAGGAATGGATCGCCGCCGACAAGGCCGGCACGCCGTTTTTCCCCCACGAGTTCATGTATAAGGTCCTCCGCACCGGGAAACTGAAGGCCAGCTACATGATCGATCCGAAAAACTCTTGGATGCTCGCCGCCTGCGAGAAGAACCTCCCCATCATCGTCCCCGGTTGGGAAGACTCCACCCTCGGCAACATGTATGCCGGCCGCGTCATCACTGGCGAAATTAAGAACGTCCACACCGTGCGCACCGGTATCGAATACATGGCCATGCTGGCCGACTGGTATACCAAAACCGCCAAGCTGCTCAAAAACGGCGAGGGGTCCATCGGGTTTTTCCAAATCGGCGGCGGTATCGCGGGCGATTTTCCCATCTGCGTCGTTCCCATGCTGCACCAGGATCTCGACCGCCCCGAAGTGCCGCTCTGGGGGTATTTCTCCCAGATCAGCGACTCGACCACCAGCTACGGCAGCTACTCCGGCGCGGTGCCGAACGAGAAAATCACCTGGGGCAAACTCGGCCAGAAAACCCCGAAGTTCATCGTCGAATCCGACGCCACCATCGTAGCCCCCCTGATCTTCGCCTGGGTCCTCGGGCAGTAAGCTCGAGCGCATCCGTCCGCAGCCGTTTTCACCGACCCACATCCGCACCTGCACCGGTGCGGGTATTTTCAAATTCGCCCAACACCTTCACCCAAGCCTGTCCGTCCTCCCCACCTTCCCATGTCCGCCTCCGATTATTCCCTTGATACGGTTGATCAACGCGTCAGCTACGGCATCGCCCGTAACATGGGCGCCAACATCGCCCGCCAGGGCGGGATAGAGGTTGATCTCGGTGCCTTCCTCATCGGCCTGCAAGACGGCCTCTCCAACCTAAAACCCCGCGTCTCCGAGGCCGACCTCAAGGCCGCCTTCGAAACCGCCCAGGAACGCGCCGAGGCCTTCGCCGCGGAAAACTCCTCCAAGCTCGCCTCCGTCGGCAACGCCTTTCTCGCCGAAAATAAAACCCGCCCCGGCGTCACCGTCACTGATTCCGGCCTCCAATACGAGGTCCTCCGCGCCGGTGCCGGCACCAAGCCCTCCGCCGACCAAACTGTCGAGGTTCACTACCACGGCACCTTGGTGGACGGCACCGTCTTCGATAGCTCGGTGCAACGCGGCCAGACCATCTCCTTCCCTGTAACCGGCGTCATCCCGGGCTGGGTCGAGGCCCTTCAACTCATGCAAGTCGGCGCAAAGTGGAAGCTCTTCATCCCCTCCGACCTCGGCTACGGCGACCAGGGCCAGGGTCCCATCCCGCCCGCCTCCGTGCTCATCTTCGAGGTCGAGTTAGTCGGCATCCAGTGACCCGTCCGCAGCTCGACTCCTCGGTGCCGCCGTCCGCTTCCGCCCCCCCGCGGGCCTTCACCGCCGTCTCCCCGCCCACCGATCCCGTCGCCGAGCAACAACTCGCGTGGACCGGCGACGCCGTGCTCGCGCTTTTCGCGCGCCAGCACGTTCTGGCGCGCCTCGGTCGTATAGACACCCCCGCGTTTCTCGATCTCACCAGTAACGGTTTCCTCTCCTGCCTCGGCCGCCCGACCCGCATCGAGGCTGAGATCGGCCTCGTCTACGAGCGCGAGGGTCTCGCCGCCGCCTTCGCCTACATTGAAGCTCGCCTCCTGCCGACCTGGCGCACCCAGCAATCCCGCCGCGCCCGCCAACGCTCCGCCCGCTGATTTCCTGCGGCGCCCTTTGCGCTCCCTTATTCTTCACCTTAATCTTCGCGCTTAATCCAAGCGCGATGCGCCGTCCGCCCATGCCCAACGCCCTCGCTACCGAAAAATCCCCCTATCTCCGCCAGCACGCCGATAATCCCGTCAACTGGCTCCCGTGGGGCGAGGCCGCCTTTGCCCGCGCGCGCGCCGAGGATAAGCCCGTCTTCCTCTCCATCGGCTACTCCACCTGCCACTGGTGCCACGTCATGGCCCGCGAGTGCTTCGAAAACTCCGCCATCGCCGAACTGCTCAACACCCATTTCATTCCCGTCAAAGTTGACCGCGAGGAGCGCCCCGATGTGGACAAGGTTTACATGACCTACGTCCAGGCCCTCACCGGCCACGGCGGCTGGCCACTCTCCGCCTGGCTGACGCCCGATTTGAAACCCTTCTACGGCGGCACCTATTTTCCGCCCGCCGACCGCCACGGCCGCCCCGGCTTCCCTACTCTGCTCAGCGCCATCGCCAAAGGCTGGGCCAACGACCGCGATCGCCTCGCCGCCGAAGCCGAACGCTCACTGGCCTCACTCGCCGACTACAACACCGGCAAACGCGACCAAGATCCCGCCCTCCGCACCGACCAGCCCCTCCACGAAACCGCCGGCGACGCCTTCGAGCGCGCCTACATCCACCTCTACGAGAGCTTCGACGCCGCCCACGGCGGCTTCGGCGGCGCGCCCAAATTCCCCCGCGCCTCCAATCTCGATTTCCTCTTCCGCGTTGCCGTCCTCCAAGGTCCCGCCTCCGAGACCGGCCGCACCGCCGTCGAGATGGCCGACGCCACCCTCCGCCACATGAGCATGGGCGGCCTGCACGATCACCTCGGCGGCGGCTTCCATCGCTACTCCGTGGACGAGACCTGGCTCGTGCCCCACTTCGAGAAAATGCTCTACGATCAGGCGCAAATCGCGATCAACCTGCTCGACGCCCACCTCCACACCGGCGACGAACGCCACGCTTGGACCGCTCGCGGCGTATTCGATTACGTGATACGCGATCTGTCCCACCCCGCCGGCGGCTTCCTCTCCGCGGAGGATGCCGACAGCGACCGCGCCCCCGAGGACGGCGGCGGCCACGCCGAGGGCGCCTTTTACCTCTGGACCCATGCCCAGCTTGCCGCCGCCCTCGGCCCCGACGTCGCCTTTGTCAGCGCCCACTTCAACGTCCGCCTCAAAGGAAACATCCCGCCCGGCCTCGACCCCCACGACGAATTCGGCACCGGCAAAAACATCCTCCACCAAACCCGCCCCCTCGCCGAGACCGCAGCTGCGCACAAGCTCACCCCCGCCGCCGCCGTCGAAAAAATCGCCGCCGCCCTCGATCGCCTTCGCGCCATTCGCAGCGCCCGCCCGCGCCCCCACCTCGACGACAAAATCATCACCGCCTGGAACGGCCTCATGATCTCCGCCCTGGCCCGCGCAGCCGTCTCCCCCGCCGAGGCCCTCGCCGACAAACGCCCCTTCCTGCTCGACGCCGCCCTCCGCGCCGCCCACTTCATCGAAGCCGAGCTCTACGACGCCACCCGCGCCACCCTCTACCGCACCTGGCGCGAAGGCCGCGGCACCAACGAGGCCTTCGCCGAGGACTACGCCTACCTCATCGCCGGCCTGCTCGACCTCTACGAAGCCACTTTCGATATTCATTGGCTGCAGTGGGCCGAGCGCCTCCAAACCACCCTCGACTCCCTCTTCTGGGACGAGGCCGGCGGCGGCTATTTCAACTCCCGCGCCGACGACACCAGCATCATCATCCGCCTAAAAGAAGATTACGACGGAGCCGAGCCCTCGCCCAATTCCATCGCCGCTGCAAATCTCCTCCGCCTCGCCGCCCTCCTCGGTGACGCTGGCGCGACGCTCCACGCCCGCGCCCTGCGCACCATCGAGGCCCTTCGCCCGCAATGGACCCGCGCGCCGCACGCGTTGCCCGCCCTGCTCTGCGCCCTCGAACGCGCCCTCGCCGAACCTGCCCACCTCGTCATCGCCGGCGATCCAACTTCGCCCGCTTTCCGCGCCCTCACCGCCGTCGCCCGCGCGACCCCCGGCCCGCGCCGCGCCCTGCTCGCCGCCGACGGCGGCCCCGGCCAAGCCTGGCTTGCCGCTCGCGCGCCTTGGCTCGCCGAGTTAAAGCCCCTCGACGGCCAAGCCACCGCCTACCTATGCGAACTCAACACCTGCCAGTCCCCTGTCACCACCCCCGCCGCCCTCCGCGCCTTGCTCGCAAGTTGATCGCTCAATCCCGCGTTTGCCCTTTTAGACCCAGCGGTGATCCTTTGAGCCCGTGCCCTCGACACTGCTTCACGCTCGGGCGGAAAAGATACGCGTAGTCGCCAGTTTCAGCCGCGCCCTAAGCCCGAAGCGCATCCAAATCGTCATCATACCCGAGCGCAAAAAACTCTCATTGCACCGCGCTTATACACCCTTCACCCGCCCCCAACTCCCGTGACAAACGAACGCATTGACCACATCGAAGAACGCCTAGCTTGGTTTGAGCGCCACGTCGCCGAGCAAGACAAGGAGATGCTCGACCTAGCCAAACGCCTCGATCGCACCCAAGCCGAGCTCCGGCTCCTTCGCGAGCGCGCCGCTTCCGCCGAGGTAGCCACACCCACCTCGCCCGCCGAGGACCGCCCGCCGCATTACTGAATCTGAAACCCTTTGTGCTTCGGCTTGATACTTAAGATTCGAGGTAGGATGGGATCGCCGGGCCCGCCGCGTTTGAGTGCCCGAGCTGAACGGGGTCGAACTTCAATCGTTTAAATGAAAGGGTAGCAGAGAAAATGGAGTGGAATTCAATTAGTTAGGACCTGCACCGAATGGCACTATGTTAAGGGGCTACATCGTCTAGATGTGCCAGAATCGCCCACTTGAAGATTTTCGCTTTACCGCATGATTGCTAGGCTCTCCCACTAGGATTTTATGGAGCGTAGGGTCGGGGCCACCATGCCTAATTTAATGCCATTCGGACCTGGCCCCTCTTGGTCTTTCGTTTACGTATACCTAAAGTCCGCTGGTTCTGGGCGGTGCTTCGCAGGCATCAAGCCAAGCTGAACACATGTCGTAGAACGCGAGATCCTGAACATACCACCGTTTAAGATTATCTTTTGCTTTCTGTGAAAGTGGGGGCGTCTTAGAGTAGTCGTTTGCGTGCGCGGTAACTTTATCAGTCGATATCGGCACTTGCGATGCGCTGGTTTGGAGGTTTGCCAGAATGGGGAACTTGTTCAGGTCGGCTTCGAAGTTTTCTTGCCGCAGAATATAGATCGGGGGGCGGGTCACAAGAAACGCCCCAGCACAATAGAACCATCCGATCTGGTTCTGGCTGGTATGTCTGATCGAGTTCATTGCGCCGACAGCCTCATACCCAAGATCCCCGTCAGAAAAGAGCGCCTCGGCCAGATCGTTCGCCTCGGGGAAGTGGTCAAAGGCGAACTTTTCACACGCTGTCCATTTGGAATGAATGAGCGGCATCCCCATTCGTTTTCTGCTATAGAAACCGCTATAAAAACGGCTTATCGGACTGCGTATGCTGAAGAAATAAGGTTCTTCTTCGGGGAGATTGCGTAGAAATACATCGTGACCGTGCTTAATAATTTTTCTGTCAGTGCTGACACTGTTGATGAATTCGGCCACGTGGCCCACCTGATTTCCGGCGCACTTTCCAATGTGGAGAAAATGAATTCTGGTGCGCGGGTCGGGCGCGGTCTGCCCAGTGTTTTTATGCGACCGGCGGAAAAGGGTTTTGAGTTTATTCGCAATCACAGCGTCGGTGATTTCTTAGGCTCTATTTTACATGATCGCACCGACAAAATGATTAACCATGAAGAAAGCCTGTCTTTCTGCCAGCGCCCGGTTTTTTTTAGAGCATTTTAAATAAAACTGTGGCTAGTTTTGAGGTCGGGCAGGACCCCCTTTACCTAGGGGTTACCCTGATTCTAGCTACAGTTCAATTTAAACTGCTCTAGAACTAGATACAGCGGCCGAGCGGTTGAGTAGCAGTGTGCCTCATTCGCGTGATTGACTCGGATCGCGCTCGCGGAATCCCCGGGTGAATCTGTCTGGTGCATTACGCGGGTGACTCAAGGGACATGCTTCCAACAAGAATGGGCAAAATGTCCCGATGCGACGCCCGTTTTTAGATTGAACTGACGTTCAAGCCTACGTCGGAGAGCGGGCGAGCGGTCCAGACGTGCGCGAGTCGGGTTAGGTGGGGCGCGTGCGGGGTGAAGGATGGACATGCAAATGGAGCACCGACCTCCGCTATCGACCCGACCGGTGATCGGGGCTACATCGGAGCCGAGGCTACATCTGACCACTCCTTCGGCCCTTACGGCAACGTGGTCGCGCCCATCAGGTAGCGGTCGCACTCTCTGGCGGCAGCGCGACCTTCGTTGATCGCCCAGACGACCAGGCTCTGGCCACGGCGGCAGTCGCCCGCCGCGAACACTCCGGGGAGGTTCGTGGTGTGGACGTCGTGGTCGGCTTTGATGTTGCTGCGCGGATCGGTGTCGAGGGTGAGTGCTTTGACCAAGGCTTGTTCAGGCCCGATGAAGCCCATGGCGAGCAACACGAGTTGCGCGGGGCGGGTTTTTTCGGTGCCGACCTGCTCTTGGGGCACGAACTGTCCTTTCTCGTTTTTGCCCCACTTGATCTCCACCGTGACAAGCGACTCAAGGATGCCTGTTGCGGACGCAGTGAACTTTTTGACCGTGGTGAGATAGACGCGGGGGTCGGCTCCGTAGCGGGCGGCGGCCTCTTCCTGACCGTAGTCCAGTTTGTAAATCTTGGGCCACTCAGGCCAGGGATTATCGGGCGTGCGCTCGAGGGCGGGCTTGGGGAGAATCTCGATCTGCGTGATGCTCTTGCAGCCGTGGCGGAGCGACGTGCCCACGCAGTCGGTGCCGGTGTCGCCGCCGCCGATGACGATGACGTCTTTGTCCTTGGCCGAAATGGCGGGAGCGGTGCCGTCGAGCACGGCCTTGGTATTGGCGGTGAGGAACTCCATCGCGAAGTGAACGCCGGTGTGGGCGCGGCCTTCAATGGGGAGATCGCGTGGCAGGGTGGCGCCGGTGGCAATGATAATGGAGTCGTGGTCCTTGCGGAGCTGGGCGGCGTCGTGGGTGACGCCGATATTCGCATTATACACGAACTTGATTCCCTCCTCCTCCATCAGGCGGATGCGACGGAGGACGACCTCGTTCTTGTCCAACTTCATGTTGGGAATGCCATACATGAGCAGACCGCCCGGACGGTCGGCGCGCTCGTAAACAGTAACGGCGTGGCCGGCGGCGTTGAGCTGGGAGGCGGCGGAGAGGCCGGCGGGACCGGAGCCAATGACGGCGACCTTTTTGCCGGTGCGGCTGCGCGGGGTGTTGGGGAGAACCCAACCCTCTTCCCACCCCTTCTCGATGATCGAATACTCGATGTTCTTGATCGTGACCGGCGGGCTATTGAGGCCGAGCACGCAAGAGCCTTCGCAGGGAGCGGGGCAGACGCGGCCGGTGAACTCGGGGAAGTTGTTGGTCTTGTGCAGACGCTCCAAGGCCTCCTGCCAGCGGCCGCGGTAAACGAGGTCGTTGAACTCGGGGATGAGGTTGTTGATAGGGCAACCGGAGGCCATGCCGCCGATGAGTTTGCCGGTGTGGCAGAAGGGGACGCCGCAATCCATGCAGCGGGCGCCCTGGTTGCGGAGATGCTTCTCCTCCATGTGGAGGTGAAACTCCTTGTAGTCGCGCACGCGCTCAAGCGGCGGACGGTCGGCGGGGATTTCGCGGAGATATTCGAGGAAGCCAGTAGGTTTGCCCATGGGAGGAAGAATTGAGGGCTGAGACTTGAGACCTGAAACCTGAAGAGTCGGAAGCAGGTGGCTCAGTTACAGCGAGGTTTTGGTAATTTCAGTTCTCAGGTTTCAGATTTCAGGTTTCGTGCCGCAGGCGCTTAGTTGCCGCCGACACGGGAGGTGTCGCGGGCATTTTCTTCGAAGGCGGCCATGATGGCCTCGTCGCCGGTGAGGCCCTGGGACTGCGCTTTATCGATGCAGGCGAGCATGCGCTTGTAGTCCTTGGGCATGACCTTGATGAACTTCGCCAGAAGGGCGTCCCAATTGGCGAGCACCTCGGCGGCGCGGGCGCTGCCGGTGAGTTCGACCTGGCGATGGATGAGGGCGCGGAGAGCGGTGGCCTCGGCGGCGGTATCGACTTTCTCGAGACCGACCATGGAGAGGTTGACGTTGCCCTTGAGCAGATCCGCGTCGTCGAGGACGTAGGCCACGCCGCCGGACATGCCAGCAGCGAAGTTGCGGCCGGTGGGGCCGAGAACGACGACGGTGCCGCCAGTCATGTATTCGAGACCGTGGTCGCCCACGCCCTCGACGACGGCCGTGACACCGGAGTTGCGCACGCCGAAACGCTCGCCAGCGCGGCCGCCAACGAACAGTTCGCCATTGGTCGCGCCGTAGAGGGCCACGTTACCGATGATGATATTTTCGGAAGGCTTGAAGCCGGAGTTTGCGGGCGCGCGGACGATGATCTTACCGCCGCTGAGCCCCTTGCCGACGTAGTCGTTGGCGTCGCCGGTGAGGCGGAAGGTCATGCCCTTCGGCATGAAGGCGCCGAAGGACTGGCCGGCGGAACCGGTGAAGCGGATGTCAATGGTGTCCTCGGGCAGGCCGGCCGCGCCGTATTTGCGCGTGACCTCGCTGCCGGTGATGGTTCCGACGACGCGATGCACGTTTTTGACCGGCAACTCGGCGATGACCTTCTCGCCGCGCTCGATGGCGGGAGCGCAGAGATCGAGGAGCTTGGTGAGGTCGAGGGACTTTTCGAGGCCGTGATCCTGGGTTTGCTGGCAGAAGCGACCGACCTCGGGGCCGGCGTCAGGCGAGTAGAGCAGGCTGGAGAAATCCATGCCCTTGGCCTTCCAGTGGGTGATGGCCTTGCGCGGCTCGAGACGGTCGGTGCGACCGACCATTTCTTCAATGGTGCGGAAGCCAAGCTGGGCCATGAGCTCACGAACCTCTTGCGCGATGAAGGTCATGAAGTTCACGACGTGCTCGGGCTTGCCGGCAAAATTCGCGCGCAGGCGGGGATCCTGGGTGGCGACGCCGACGGGGCATGTATTCAGATGGCAAACACGCATCATGATGCAGCCGGAGGCGACGAGCGGGGCGGTGGCGAAACCGAACTCCTCGGCGCCAAGCAGGGCGGCCATGATGACGTCGCGGCCGGTTTTGAGCTGGCCGTCGGTCTCGACCGCGATGCGGGAGCGAAGGTTGTTCAGGACGAGGGTCTGGTGAGTCTCGGCGAGACCGAGCTCCCAAGGCAGACCGGCATGCCAGATGGAGTTCTGCGGGGAGGCGCCGGTGCCGCCGTCGTGGCCGGAGATGAGGACAACGTCAGCGTGGGCCTTGGCGACGCCGGCGGCGATGGTGCCAACGCCTACCTCGGCGACGAGCTTTACGCTCACGCGGGCGCGGCGGTTGGCGTTCTTGAGATCGTGGATGAGCTCGGCCAAGTCCTCGATGGAGTAGATGTCGTGGTGCGGAGGCGGCGAGATGAGGCCGACGCCGGCGGTGGTGTGGCGGGTCTTGGCGATGGAAGGGTAAACCTTGGTGCCGGGGAGCTGGCCGCCCTCGCCGGGCTTGGCGCCCTGGGCCATCTTGATCTGGATCTCGCGGGCACTGACGAGGTAGTGGCTCGTCACGCCGAAGCGGCCGGAGGCGACCTGCTTGATGGCGGAATTTTTGGAGTCGCCGAGCTCGTTGGTCCAAGTGAAACGCGCAGGATCTTCGCCGCCCTCGCCGGTGTTGGATTTGCCGCCGATGCGGTTCATCGCGATGGCGAGAGTCTCGTGGGCTTCGGGGGAGATGGAGCCGTAAGACATGGCGCCACTCTTGAAGCGGGTGAGGATCTTTTCCACGGATTCGACCTCCTCGATGGCAATGGCGTCGGAGGGCTTGAAGTCCAACATGCCGCGCAGAGTGCAGAGGTTTTTCGAGGTGTCGTTCACCAGGCCGGTGTAGGTCCGGAAGGTCTTGTAGTCGCCGGTGCGGACGGACTTCTGGAGGGCGTGGATGGACTCGGGGTTGAAGAGATGGTATTCGCCGTCGTCGCGCCACTTGAACTGGCCGCCGGCGGGGAGGGCGTGGTCGATGGCGTTGCGCGGGCCAAAGGCGTCGCGGTGGCGCATGAGCACCTCTTGGGCGATGACATCGAGACCGATGCCGCCGACGCGGGAGGGCGTCCAGGTGAAGTAGTGATCAATGACATCCTGGCGGAGACCGACGGCCTCGAAGACCTGCGCGCCGCGGTAGGACTGGATGGCGGAGATGCCCATCTTGGAGGCGACCTTGACGACGCCCTTGGCGGTGGCTTTGACGAGGTTTTTGCAGGCGGTTTTGTGGTCAACGCCCGAGAGCACGCCCTCGTGGATCATCTCATCAATGGTCTCGAATGCGAGGTAGGGGTTGATGGCACTGACGCCATAGCCGATGAGCACGGCCATGTGGTGAACCTGGCGGGCCTCGCCGGTCTCGAGGATGAGGCTGACCTGGGTGCGCAGACCCTCGCGGATCAAGTAGTGGTGCAAGCCGGCGACGGCGAGCAGGGCGGGGATGGGTGCGTGGTCCTTGTTCACGCCGCGATCAGAGAGGATGAGGATGTTGACCTCGTTGTCCTTAACAGCGCGAGTCGCCTGATCGTAGAGCTCCTCGAGTGCTTTCGCGAGACCTAGTTCGCCGCGCGAGACGCGGAAGAGAATGGGGAGGGTTTCGACCTTGAGGCCGGGGAGTGCCATGCGGCGGATTTTCCCAAATTCCTCGTTGGTGAGAACGGGCATTTCGAGCTCGACGCGACGGCAGGCGGTGGCACCCGGCTGAAGGAGGTTGCCCTCGGAACCGAGCCGGGTTTCGGAAGAGGTGATGATCTCTTCGCGGATGCAGTCGATGGGCGGATTGGTGACTTGGGCGAAGAGCTGCTTGAAATAATCGTAGAGCAGGCGGGGCTTGCTGGAGAGCACGGCGAGGGGCGTATCGTTGCCCATCGAGCCGATGCCCTCGACGCCGTCTTTGGCCATGGGGAGGAGGATGGCGCGTTCGTCTTCGTGAGTGTAGCCGAAGGCGAGCTGGCGCTGCTGGAGCGTGTCGCGATCGGGGGCGGGGAGCTCGGGGGCAACGGGCAGATCATCGAGATGGACGAGGTGCTGATCGAGCCAGTTGCGGTAGGGGAACTCGGCGGCGAGCTGGCGCTTGATTTCCTCGTCGGGGACGATGCGGCCTTGGACGGTGTCCACGAGGAACATGTGGCCGGGCTGGAGGCGGCCCTTTTGCACGATGTCGGCGGAGGGGATATCGAGCACGCCAGCTTCGGAGGCGAGGATGACAAGATCGTCCTTGGTGACGTAGTAGCGGGCGGGGCGGAGACCATTGCGATCAAGCACGGCGCCGATGACGTGGCCATCGGTGAACGTCATGGCGGCGGGTCCATCCCACGGCTCCATCAAGCAAGCGTGGTATTGGTAGAAAGCCTTGCGGGTGTCGTCCATGGTCTCGTGGTGGGACCAAGGCTCGGGGATCATCATCATGACCGCGTGCGGCAAGGAACGGCCGGCGAGGTGGAGAAGTTCGAGGGTGTTATCGAACATCGCCGAGTCGGAGCCGTTGGGGTTGATGACCGGGAGGATCTTCGAGATATCGTCGCCGAAGGCATCGGAGACGAAGTGGGCCTGACGGGCGTGCATCCAGTTGATGTTACCGCGAAGGGTGTTGATCTCGCCGTTGTGCGCGACGTAGCGGTAAGGGTGGGCACGATCCCAGCTCGGGAAAGTGTTGGTCGAGAAGCGCGAGTGAACCAGCGCGATGGCGCTGGCCATAAGCGGATTTTGCAGGTCCGGGAAATAGGTGGCGAGCTGGGTGGTGAGCAACATGCCCTTATACACCAGCGTGCGGGAGGAGAGGCTTGGGAGATACCACGTCTCGCTACCGAGCAGACCGTCAGCGCGGAGCTCGGTGGTGGCGCGCTTGCGGATGACGTAGAGCTTACGCTCGAAGGCGAGTTCGTCGGCCAGATCGGGCGCGCGGCCGATAAAAATCTGGCGGATATGAGGCTCGCTGGCCTTGGCGGTCTCGCCGAGGGAAGCATTGTCGGTGGGGACGGTGCGCCAGCCGATGAACGCTTGGCCCTCGCTCTGGATGATGGCGGCAAATTTCTCCTCGAGCTTGCGACGGTGGGTGGCGTTTTTGGGGAGGAAAACGAGACCGGTGCCGTAGTGGCCGGCGGCGGGGAGGGAGAGGCGGGCCTCCTTGGCAGCGTTCACGCAGAAAGCGTGCGGCACCTGAATGAGGATGCCGGCGCCGTCGCCGGTGTTGGGCTCGCTGCCGGCGGCACCGCGATGGTCGAGATTTTCGAGAACTTGAATGCCTTGGCTCACGATGGCGTGGGTGGCGCGCCCCTTCATGTCGGCGACGAAGCCGACGCCGCATGCGTCATGCTCGAACCAGGGATCATAAAGACCCTGCTTGGCAGGGCGGCCGGCGCGGAGAGCGGCAGACGGACGAACGGGCGGGACGGCGGGTTGGGACTTGGATGTATTCACGGAAAAGTAGCTTAGAGAGGGTGAGTTTTGAGGCCAAAAAAAGCGGCCTCGGGAATGAACGAGGCCGCAAAACAGATAACGAACTCGGCCCGGGGTTAAAATTAGAAGAAACGCACAGTCTTAGTGGCCATCTGCGCGTGCTCAGCGTCGGAGCAGCCCGCGTTGGTGGGAACATCCACCGCGATGGCAACAGGTTTTATCAGGTCGTTCGCCAGAAGATAATTTTCAACCTCTTCGCCAGAGATGTCGGCAAGCATGACGCCATCAACCTCGACGCAGGGCGAAAGCGGCTGACCGGACTTGGCGACCATCTCGGCGTAGCTGCCGCGGTTGTTGATGATGTCAATGTCCTCAAACGCGAGGCCGTGCTTGCGCAGGATGGCGCGAACGCCGTTTGACCAGCCGCAAGAGGGTTTAAGGTAGGCTTTGATTTGCATGGGAAGCATCAGAATCGGGACGCGAAAGATTGCAACTTAAGGAAGAGCTTTACTGGCATTCAAGGGTAACTTTTGGGGTAATTTGTAGTATTTCCAAGTTGAAGCGCTTGATTGCAGACAGAGCCCCAAATCCTTTTCGCCAAAAAATCCGGCCCTTGTCGCCACGCTTGGCTTGCCAGCCGCCGCCGCAGGATTCACGTCTATCTCTCTCTGCAGCCGGGCAATCGCCCGGCTCCCAAACCAAAACACAAACTACGTCCGCCTCCCTACCCGCCATGTCTAAAGCCGCTCCCGCCAAAGTCGCCTCCTCTGCCCCCGCCGTCGCCGGCCCCGACCGCAAGAACCTAGAACTCGCCGTTAGCTCCATCACCAAACAATTCGGCGAGGGCTCCATCATGCGCCTCGGCGATAACCACAAAATGGAAGTCGAGACCGTCTCCACCGGCTCGCTGGCCATTGACCTTTGTCTCGGTGGTGGCGGCCTTCCCCGTG
>CAMDHP010000054.1 GCA_945898185.1 Akkermansia muciniphila
TAGCTCGCATCCACCACCGGCCGGGGCGGAATGGGGGCGGGGCTGCCGATGAACAACTGGCTCACGCTCGGCACGGCGCGGAGCGACTCCAAGCCTGTGTTGCGAAACGCCTCGCGTTGCGCGGCGGTGAGATCTTTGCGGAGCCAGAAGACGACGGTGTGGACGAGCATGGGCCCCTACCTTCGCGAGACCTCCGGCCGGCGGGCGAGCCGAAAAAACACCTTTCCTCCACCACGCCTGAACGGTATCGCTACCCTCTTCCCGCTATGCACACGCCCGTAAACATCCAACTCATCGGCACCGAGATCGCCATCGGTTGGAGCGACGGCATGGAAACCTATTTCCAGGGCGACGAACTGCGCGCCGCCTCGCCCAGCGCCGAAAACATCGGCGAACGCGACATCCTCGGGAACCAATACGGCGGCGACGGCCCGAAACGCTTCCCCGGCGTCACCGTCACCGGCTGGGAAATCGTCGGCAACTACGCCGTTCGTTTCGATTTCAGCGACCGCCATCGCACCGGACTCTACAGCTACGCATTCCTGCGCGACCTCGCCGAACGACACCGATAACTCAAAAAACTGCAGCCGGTCCCTCGTCATTCACAATCGGTCCTTCGTCATTAGTCATTCGTCATTTTCATCCATGTCCTTTCCCGCCCGCACCACTCTCGCCGAGATTGAACTCGGCACCACGCTCCAACCCAAGTTCGGCCCCGACGGGCTGATCCCCTGCATCACGCAGGACATCGCCACCGGTCAGGTGTTGATGTTCGCGTTCATGAACGCGGAGTCACTCGCCCACACCCTCAAATCCAAAAAGGCCACCTACTGGAGTCGCTCCCGCAACAAGCTCTGGGTCAAAGGCGAGGAGTCCGGCAACGTGCAGTGGGTAAAAGAACTTTACACCGACTGCGACCAGGACGTCGTGCTCATAAAAGTTGAGCAATCCGGCTCTGCCAACGCCTCTTGTCACAACGGTTACAAGAGCTGCTTTTACCGCCAGCTCACCGACCTAGACGCGGCCGCCGCCGGCACCGATTTCTCGCTCGGCTACACCGCCGAGCGCCTCTTCGACCCCGCCACGGTTTACAAGAAGAAGTAGCCTACCCCGCCACTCTGCGAGCGGCGCGCGCAAACCTCGCGCCCGCCTCGGCCAGCGCCGCCACCGACAGCACACCGTAGCTCAGCCGCACGGTGTTTTTAGGCGCGTGGTCTCCGAAGCAAAGTTCGCCCGGCACATAGAGCACGCCTTCCTCAAGACACGCCCGGCAAAACTCGGACTCGAAGCCCGTGTCCAATCCCGCCGGGGCCTCCAGCCACAGGTAAAGCCCTCCCTCCGGCATCCGCCAACGCCAGCCCACCTCGGGCAACCCGGCTGCGGTAAGCGCGGCGTGCAAGGCGTCGCGTTTCTCAAGATACGCGCGGCGAAGCACCGCAAGTTGGGACTCAAAATCCCCGCTGCGCACCGCCTGCTCAAGGATGGCCTGCGCGAAGTTGCCCGAGCCGAAATCGTGATGTCCCTTCACATGTAACATCGCCGCCCGCCACGCAGGGACGGGACATACGCCGAAGCCCACCTTGAGCCCGCTCGCGAAGGGCTTGGTCAGCGTCCCGGTGTAAAGCAGCGGAAACCCGTCCCAGGCCGCGTCGCCCAGGATGCCTGGCACGGCGCGGGCGGACGCGGAATCGTATCCGAGTTCGCGATACGCCGCGTCCTCGATGACCGGCACCACGCAGCCGGCGGCTCGCAGCGTCGCGGCCAGGCCGCGCTTTTCCGCCACATCGAGCGTGCGGCCCGACGGATTGGAAAAATAGCTGACAAAATAGACCGCCTTCAGACGACTGCGCTCGCCGCTCGTCGCCATCCCGGCGAGCAAACCCGCCAAGGCCGGCAAATCCAGGCGTCCGTCCGCCGCCACCGGCATCGAGCGCGCCTCCACTCCGAGTCCGCCGAGCAATTCCAAAAACACGAAGTAACTCGGCCGGTCCACCAGAACGATATCGCCCGGTTCGCACAGCGTCTGGATTGCGAGGTAAAGCGCCTGTTGCGAACCGTTCGTGATAAAGGTGGCGTCGCGCAGCGCGGCGACTTCGTCCACATCAGCCGCGGCTTGATCTTGCGCCGCCAGCCTGGCCGCGAGCGCGGCGCGCAGGCCCGGGCGGCCGGCATTGGTGCCATATTGCAGATACTCGGAGTCGGGCGCGACGACGGCCAGTGCCCGCAGCGCCTCGGCAACGGAGCCCACGGGGAGCGTGGCGTTATCCGTAAACCCGGCCGCCAGCGAAAGCAGGCCGGGAGTCTCCAGTGCGAGTTGCATGAGACGGGTGATCGCCGGTGGACGGGCGCGGCGACCCAGACGGGAAAACTCCGGCGCAACCGGGGCGGAAGGTAACATCAACCCAGCCTTGAAACCACCGTCCCGAGGCGCACGCCCAAAAAAAGCACTGCATCAACCCCACCTTAAGCACGACAAATCCCCTCAAGCGTGCAAGGTATCAGTAAGCGCGAACTCCGCCTCACTTTCTCATCATGATTGATTGGACCCACTGGCACAACGAACCCTACCTCGTCGGAGGCCTCATTCTGCTCGGCTGGCTCTACGCCCTCGCCACCGGTCCTTTTCGAGCTCGCCTCGCCCCAGTCGGCACGCCCTACCCGGCCGGAAAGGCCGCCTGCTTCTACGCCGCGCTAGTGATATTCTACCTCGCGGTCGGCTCGCCCCTCGATCAGGCCGGCGAACGTTTCCTGCTCACCGCCCACATGGTGCAGCACATGCTGCTCATCTACCCCGCCGCCATCCTGTTACTTGCCGGTCTGCCGGCTTGGCTCGTCTCGCAAGTATCCGGCCGCGCCGCGTTGCGTCGTCCCTTAGCCGTCCTGTTTCACCCCGCTGTCTGCGCCCTGACCTACACTGCAACGATCTCCATCTGGCACCTGCCGGCTCTCTACGACTGGGCGCTGCGGGATAAATTCATCCACGTCATTGAGCATGTTACATTTTTTGTCGCCGCCCTGCTCTACTGGTGGCCACTGCTCAGCCCCAGCCGGGAGTATCCGCCCGCCAAATACGCGCTGCAAATGCTCTACCTCGTGGCCGTGACGCTTATGATGACCCCCCTCTTCGCCTACCTCGCCTTCTCGTCCGAGATCCTCTACCCCACCTACGAATACGCGCCCCGCCTGATACCAGGCTTTAGCGCCGCGCAGGACCAGTTGCTCGGTGCAGCCACCATGAAGCTCGGCGGCATGTTCATGAGCTTCCTCGCCCTCATCTGGGCCTTCTACCACTGGTATCAGGCCACCGAGCGAAACGCCGGGAAAACGATTGTCAGCGGCTAGTCCTTTAACGGGAGCTCCGAGTCGGGCCAAACCTCGAGAAAGGCGAGCTGCGCCACGCGGTCCGGCACTTCCTCGTAACCGGGCCGCATCAAAAACCGGCGCGGATAAGCGGGGCCGAGCAAATCAACATCCACCTTTTCACCATTGACGGTGAAACACGCCCTCCATGCGCCGCAGCCGATCTCGAAACGCCCGCCCGGCTGGCGGCGGATGCGCCGCGTGCGGTGCGGGGAAGGATCGCGTGCCAGCAGCTCGTGGAGGCGTGGCATGAAATCAATCCCCCAGCCGGCCCGCAACCACTCCGCTTGCATGACGGCGCGCGCGCCAAGCTGCACCGAAAAGCGCGGCGGCAGAACGGCAGCCGCGTCCACCTCGTCAATCCAGCCGGCGGCGGCCTCGGGAAACGAATCGTAGGCGGGAACGTAGGGTTTTAGGTCAAAGACCGGCGTGCCATCCACCAGATCGCACGGCCCGAGGAGAAGACTTCGCCCCTCGATACCAAGCAGGCGCACCGGGGTCATGCCGAGCGGATTGGGCCGATGCGGGGAGCGGGTGGCGAAGACACCGCGTTTCACGGACGGACCGCGCGGCGGGCGCACCAAGGGGTTCCATGTGTCGTTGCGATGAAACCACCAGATCAACCACACGCGATCAAAGCCCGCCAAGTCGCGCAGCGCGAGGTCCAGGCCGGGTTCGGGCAGCAGCTCGAGCACATTACCACTCTCTCCGCCCGCCGCCGCAGGCTCGGTCTCATCCGGCTGATGCCGCGCTTGGAACTTCACCTGCTGTTGAGTTCGGAGGTAGCCGATAGGATGCAGCGTCAGTGCAGGCAAGGCAGCGGATGGAGCTGGAACGGAATCAGGCACGGCGCAGGAGAGCTAGGGCAACGCGGCACACCTTGGCTATCCAATTGGTGACTCATGCGGATAACGATTCAGCGCCGACGAGGACTCGAAGATAATTCTAAATTCGGCGGTCCAAACGAACCGCGTATTACGCGGATCGAGCGGATAAAACAGGATACAGAAAATACCACGAACCAACGAAACTCACCCTTGAGGTGATGCATCGATATTTGGCAATCGTCTGGCATCCGCGTTCATCCGCGCAATCCGCGGTTTCCGCCACCGTTTTTAGGATAACAGCTTGTTCCAGCCGTCGCGCTATTGAATACTTTTATCATTCACCAATCATGAAACGTTCATTTTCGCTGATCGCGTTGTTATTCGCCCTGATCGCTGCGCCAGCGATCCGGGCCGAAGAAAAATCCGGAGGTGCCAAAGAGGATTCTGACCTGCACGACTCAATGGAGGCAATGAACGGCTCATTCCGCAAACTCCGCCGCCAGGTGGCCGACCCCGCGCAAAACGAGGCCTCGCTCGCCCTCGTCGAAAAACTATCTAAGGCCACCAAAGAAGCGGCCAATGACCTTCCCGAAGTAATCTCCAAACTTTCAGCCGGGGCTCAGGCAGCTGCAAAGGCTTCCTACGCGGATAAAATGAAAGAGCTCAGCGCCACGATTGAGGAACTCGGAGCAGCTCTCAAGGCGGGCAAGAACGATGAGGCGGTTAAAATCGTTGAAGAGCTGCGGCTTCAACAAGAGGCCGGACACCGCGAATTCCGCCTGAAAAAACAAAAGAAGGAAGCGGTCAGCAAGTAACCGAAGGGATAGGCTGAGCCCTCCCGATCTCCCCAAACTTTCAGACTTTAACGCAAAGACTCAGAGGCGCGAAGATAGGCAAAGGAGCGCTTCTGTTCCAGGTCGTTGCCCCTTTGCGTCTTCGCGACTTTGCTCTAATGGAGTCTCTTTAACCCGAGGCGTTGGTATGAAAAGACGCCCGGATACCGCGAGGTGCCCGGGCTTCTTGCTGTTTAAAACGGCGGCCCGCGCCGCCGTCGCTCTTATTTGGTGAAGAGCGCCTCGATGTTGTCGCTCTCAACGTCAATATCGGCGAAAAGCCAGGACGAAAGATAGCGCTCGGCGCATGAGGCGATGATTACGACGATAGTCTTGCCCTTGTTTTCGGGACGTTTGGCCAAATCGAGCGCAGCCCACACCGCGGCACCGGATGAAATGCCGAGAGGAATACCGTCGGCCGTGCTGACCTCCTTGGAGATCGGGCCGGAGTCGGTCTCTTTGACTTGGATGATCTCATCAATGATCTTGGTGTTCAGCACTGCGGGAACGAACCCGGCACCGATGCCTTGGAGCTTGTGCGGACCGGCGGCGCCGCCAGAAAGCACCGGCGAACCAGCGGGCTCAACCGCCACAATCTTTACGCCGGGTTTCTTGGCCTTTAGCACCTCACCGATGCCGGTGATGGTGCCGCCGGTGCCGACGCCGGAGACGAGGATGTCCACCGCGCCATCGGTGTCGCGCCAGATTTCCTCGGCGGTGGTCTTGCGATGCACGGCGGGATTATCGGGGTTGGCGAACTGCTGCAGAATGACGCTATTCGGGATCTTGGCGTTGAGTTCCTCAGCCTTTGCAATGGCACCCTTCATGCCCTTTGGCCCTTCGGTGAGGACCAATTTCGCGCCGAGAATCTTGAGGAGCTTGCGGCGCTCCATGGACATCGTCTCGGGCATGGTTATGATGAGCTTCAAGCCCTTCGCCGCGGCGACAAATGCAAGGGAAATGCCGGTGTTGCCTGAGGTAGGCTCGATCAAAATCGTATCCTGATTAATACGGCCGCTCTTCATGGCCTCCTCGATCATCGCGTTGCCGATACGATCCTTCACCGATGAAAGCGGGTTAAAGAATTCCAGCTTGAGCAGGATGGTGGCTTGCGAGCCATGAGCGGCGGCGGTGCGGTTCAGGCGAACCAGCGGCGTGTTACCAATCGTTTCCGTGATGTCGTTGTAGATACGTGCCATGTTAGGTATGTGGGTTAACTTACTGAGGATTAAAAGCCTTAGCGCTGGTTTTGGCAATCGTGAAGATAAGCCGGGGCGGTAAATTTCACGGGTTCGACGCGGCGTATCCTATGCCGAAGCCGATTGCCTTTGGGATACGCGGTCGCCGCGTCTTTCGCCGCGCGCTTTGCACCATGGCATTTGCAGCGCTCGCCGCGAGCAGGGTTTCGGCGTCATCACCGTGCCGATCTCGCGACCGGGCGGCATTTGCGCTTGGACAGACGGGGATGACGGAAGCGGTTGCCCTCGGGACCACGGATGGTGAGAGCCACGTCGCCTGTGCGAATGGAAATTTGATACCAACGACCCGCAATTATCGGACTAAAAAGAGGCGGCTTTTTGCGGCTGATCCTCGTTTTAACGAAGTGGGAGGAGGATCAGTAAAACACCTTGCGATCGAGGGAGCGGTATTGGATCGCTTCGAGCAAGTGGGGGGCCTCGACGCGTTCGCTGGCGGCGAGGTCGGCGATAGTGCGGGCGACTTTCAGGATCCGGTCGTAGGCGCGGGCGGAAAGCGAGAGTTGCTCCATCGCCTGCTGGAGCAGGTCGCCAAGGGTCGAGTCGAGCGGGATGTGATCCCGAATCTGCGGGTGGGTCATGCGCGCGTTGGAGGCGGTGCGAGTGCCCTTGTAGCGCGCGAGCTGGCGGTTGCGCGCGGCCTGGACGCGGGCGGAGAGCGTTGCCGAGGCCTCGCCGGGGGTGGCGTTGCGGAGTTCGGAAATGGTCACTGCGGGCGCCTCAATATGGATATCAATGCGATCCAGCAGGGGGCCGCTGATGCGGGCGCGGTAACGCTGGATCTGCGTCGGCGAACAGCGGCACTCGTGGCGGGCGTCGCCAAGGTAGCCGCACGGACACGGGTTCATCGCGGCGACGAGCATGAAGGCGCAAGGGAGAGTGACCTTGCCCGCGCTGCGCGAGATGGTAACGGATGCGTCTTCCAAAGGCTGGCGCAAAACCTCGAGGGCGGAGCGTTTGAACTCGGGCAACTCGTCGAGAAACAACACGCCATGGTGGGCGAGAGAGATCTCGCCCGGGCCGGGGATGGTGCCGCCGCCGATGAGGCCGACGTCGGAAATGGTGTGATGGGGAGTGCGCACCGGGCGGCGGCCGAAGTGGTGCGATTGGCCAAGCGTCTGGCCGGCGGCGGAGTGGATGGAGAGTATCTCCAGCGACTCGTCCAAGGTGGGCACCGGCATGATGGACGGGATGCGTTTCGCGACCATGGATTTGCCGGAGCCGGGCGGCCCGATCATCAAGAGGTTGTGGCCGCCGGCGACAGCGACCTCGATGGCGCGGCGCAGGGAGTGCTGGCCCTTGACCTCGGAAAAGTCGCCGGAGGATTCGGCGGCGGGCGAGACCTCGATCACGGGCCGGGTCGGGGGCAGGGGCGCGAGGGAAAGCTGGCCGGAGAGGAAACGGGCCGCCTCGTCAAGGGTGCGTATCGGATAAACCGATACGCCCTCGACCATGGCCGCCTCGGCGGCGCAATCGGCGGGGAGAAGCAACCCCTTGCAGCCGCGGGCGCGTGCGAGGCGGGCGAAGGCGAGCGCGCCGCGCACTGGGCGGGTGGCGCCGGAGAGTCCAAGTTCGCCGGCGATGAGGTAGTCGGCGATGGCGGGGGCGGCGAGCTGGCCGGTGGCGACGAGGATGCCGAGGGCGATGGGCAGGTCGTAGAGCGGGCCCTCTTTCCGCAGGTCGCCAGGGGCGAGATTGATCGTAGTGCGGGTGCGAAGCAGGCCAAAGCCGGAGTTGGCGAGGGCGGAGAAGACGCGGTCGTCGGATTCCTTAACCGCTGCGTCGGGCAGGCCGACAAGGACGAGCTTCGGGTCGCCGGCTTCGCCATGGTTGACCTCGACGTGGACAGGGAGGGCCTCAATGCCTTGGAGAGCGGCGGAGAACAGCGTAGCAAGCATTGGGTGATCGTGAAGAGCAGGAAGAATGCGTGGGGCGAAGCGACGGGTGAGGCGGGTGCTTCGGGAAGGGTTAAGTGGTGCTTAGGTGCCGGGGGTCGCGGACGCAGGGATCGCGGACGCGGTGCGGGCGCGAATGATAGCAATATTCGACTCGATCGCCGCGAAATAAGGATTGGCGTCCGGTTGATCGGGCGGGGCGAGGAAGCGATGCACACCCTGCAAATCGGCATCGAGTTTGGGGCGCACGAATTTAGTCCAAAAACCCGGGGTGGCGGCGAGCAGGGCTTCGACGGTGGTGAACGCGCGTTTCTCAGGTGGGACGTTGCTGAAGACGTCGGCCTCGGCGAACTCATGAAACAGGAACGGAAGCTTCTCGGGATATTCGGGGGCGGCCATCTGGCTGAGGTAGTCGGCGGTGGCGACCATGCAGCCAATAAGCTGGGAGCTAGAGGAGCGAAAGCTGATGAGTGCGGGGCTGCCGCTGATGCCGGTGCAGCGGATGCCTCCGACGACGAGATCAATTTCATCCAACCGACAGCCAAGCGTAGGGAGCAAGGAGGCCGCCAAGCCGCAACTGCGCAGCACATGGGAGTAGGTGTATTTCGCCCCGGAGCCCTCGTTGTCGCCCGCGACTTTCAGGTATCCGGCGTCGTGAAGCAAAACGGCGGCGAGCGCCAACTCGACCTCGCGGGGCGACAAGGCGGGGTTGTTGTCCCGCGTATGGCCGGCAATAAGATCGAGCAAGCAGTAGGAGGCTTGGATGGTATGGGCGAAATCGTGATAACGGAGCGCGTCAGGCTCGACGTTCCATATCTTACCGCGAAAAAGGCGATCGGCTAAATCCAACACGCGTTCGCCGAATTCCGGGTCGGCACCGAAAAGGAAAAAGACCCTACGGATCGCGGGGCGAAGGGAAGCCGCACTTGTTATGCCACGTAAAGGTGACGGGCGGTCCGAGGCGATTTGGTCGGTAGGTGTCACAGCGTAAACCGGAGTGCGTTGTAGTAATTTGGCTTCGGCACGACCAAGTCGAACCTAAACGCGTTTATCCTGCCATACTTTCCCGAACGCGAGTGAAGGTCGCGTCTTGCTCAAGTGGCACGATCTCGCCTTGGTTTCTTGGGCGGGAATTAGATTATCGGTTATAAATGCTTATCGCGCTCACAGGTGGAATTGGTTGTGGAAAGTCGAGTGCCGCCCGATTTTTCGAGGCGCAACGCTTTGCCGTGCGGAATGCGGACCGGATCGTGCGCGAAACGGTGTTGCGGGCGCACGACGTAATCGCGGCGGCGGGGGAACGTTGGGGGCGCTCAGTAATAGGGGCGGATGGCGAGCTGGACCGGGCCAAGGTGGCTGAAGTCGTTTTCGCGGCGGAGGGAGAGCGGCGCTGGCTGGAGCAACTGGTGCATCCTCGGGTGGAAGCGCTTTGGCGGGCCGAGGTTGCCGTGGCGCCGGACAAAGACTGGGTAATCGAGATGCCACTGCTCTTTGAGGCCGGACTGGAAAAAGGGTTTGATTTTGTGATCACAGTCGGCGCATCTAAAGGCGTTCAAGTTGCTCGGTTGATCGCGCGGGGGTTGTCGCAAGCGCAGGTCGAGCAGCGAATCGCCTCCCAAATGCCATTGGATTATAAACTTAAGTTTGCTCACGCCGCGTTATGGAACGATGGCACCCCTGCGTTTCTCGGTGCGCAAGTTGCTCTGCTTGCCGCCGGATTCAGAGCACTGCGCTGACCCCAACCGGCCTCGTCAAGCAAGGCGGGCGAGCGCCGGTCACTCGCTCTCACATTTTTTATCCGTAAATTTAGTCACTTACTCACCATGGACGATCAGGAAAACCCTTTGAGCGAAACCCTCGCCGACAGTTCCGCCAAGAAAACCCGAAAGCCTGCGGCCCTCAAACGCACGCGTGCAAGCAGCGCAGGAACCGATGCCGGCCAAGACGCGCTCGCCGCGACGGAGCCCGCAATCAAGCCGGTCCGCGCCCGCCGAGGGCGCGCCCCTGGTGCGGTGGAGGAGCCCGGGCTCTTCGGAGCCGAGTCCGCACCCGCTGCGGCCGAGGTTTCAGCACCAGTGGCAGACTCGCGTGAGGGATTGTTTCAAGCGGAGATGCCGAGCCGAGCTGTGCTTAGTCCGACGCGGACAGCGGACGGCTCCGGGAAAGACGCGGATTTTAGCCCGGTTGCCTACTCGGATTCGGCGCACGAGCAGACGGAGGAAGCGACCGGCTCCAACCAGGACGCAGGTGCGCCGCGCGATAGCCAGGAAAGCGGCGATCAAGCGCCGGCAGGTGGGCGCGGGCCCGATCAGGGTGGAGCTCAGGGCGGCGGCGGGGCCGCGGCGATTGATGACCGCAAGCCTTGGTGGGAGCGGAAAAAGGATAAGAAGAAGCAAAAGTGGCTGGAGAAGCAGCAGGCTCGGGCCGGAAACGGCGGGGGTCACGGACACGGTGGAGGTAGCGGCTTTGGTGGCAGCGGGCACGGAAGCGCCGGGCATGCCACCGGTCCCGAGCGACCTCCCCAACAGCCGTCGCCGCCCCTTTTGGTGATGCAGGTAGGCGCCCTGCCGAGCCAGGCGCAACATGCCGATGCCGTCGCCTTGGACGTTCTGGCCGACGAGCTCGCGAAAGATAACGCGCCGCTCGATCTCACGGAGATTCACGGTTCCGGTGCCGTCGAGTTGCTGCCCCGGGTGCGTGCGCTCGGCGAGAGCCCGTTCGGTGCGCCTTCGCGGCGGACCTTGGTCGAGATGGTTTTCGCTTGGGCGGCGCGCGAGAAGCGGGCCTTTCACGAGCGCGGCTGGCTGGATGTGACGGATGCCGGTTTCGGTTTCATCGTGCATCGCGCCACCAGCTATCGCCTCTACCCGGAGAGCACCTGTGTGCCGGCTGCACTAATTCGGCGACACGGCTTGCGGCGCGGGCAGGAGCTGGAGCTCATCGCGCAGCCGCCGCAAAACGGCGAACGTTGCCCTTGCGCCGTGCGGATCCTGAGCGTGATGGGAACAACCTCCGAGGCGGCGCGCGAAGTCACGCTGTTTGAGGAGCTGATCCCGTATTATCCGCTCAGCCGAATTCTGCTGGAAGCACCCGATATCCATAAGGATATTTCGATGCGCGCCATTGATTTGCTCACGCCGGTCGGCTTCGGTCAGCGCGGTCTGATCGTCGCCCCGCCGCGCACCGGCAAAACCGTGTTGCTGCAAAATATCGCAAACTCGATCTCGAATAATTTCCCCGAGGCCACGCTGATCCTTCTGTTGATTGACGAGCGCCCCGAGGAGGTCACTGATTTTCGCCGTCACACGAAAGGCGAAGTCGTCAGCTCCACCTTTGACGAAGCGCCGGAGAGTCACGTCCACGCCGCCGAAATGGTGATCGAGAAAGCCCGCCGCCTGGTCGAGCTGGGCAAACACGTCGTCATCCTGCTCGACTCCATCACCCGCCTCGCTCGCGCCTACAACGCCCTCGCTGGCAGCGGCGGCAAGACCATGTCTGGCGGCATCGAGTCGAACGCGCTCCAGCGCCCCAAGCGTTTCTTCGGCTCGGCGCGCAACATAGAGGGCGGCGGCTCGCTCACCATCCTCGGCACCGCGCTGGTGGATACCGGCTCGCGCATGGACGAGGTGATTTTCGAGGAGTTTAAGGGCACCGGTAACATGGAGCTTCACCTCGACCGCGGCCTTTCGGACAAGCGCATTTTCCCCGCCATCAACATTGATCGCTCCGGCACCCGCAAGGAGGAGCTCATCTACCACCCCGAGGAAATGCTGCGCGTTTACGGCCTCCGCCGCGCCATGCAGGGCATTCCCGCGATCGAGGCTATGGATATGTTTATCCAGCGCCTAAAGAAAACCCGCACCAACGCGGAATTCTTGTTGAGTCTCAATCGTTAAAAGGACGGGAATCCCTCCTCGCTCGCGACTTTTCCACGCCCCCTGGACATCCTGACTGCACACTCTCTCAACCGTGACTTCCGCTGACGATTTCGTAATCCAACTCGCGCTCGACAAGGGCATGCTCCAAGCCGGTCAGATCAGTGCAGCGCGCGCCCTAGTCGCCGAGCACACTGACCTGACGACGGCACCGCCTAAGCTAATTGAGGTGCTCATCGCCGAACACGGCGTCACTTCGAAACAATTCGCCAAACTCCTCGCCGACGAGTTCGGCATGCCGATGGTGGACATGACCAACGTGCGCGCCTCCAGCGAGCTCATGGCGCTGCTCCCGCGTAACCTCGCGGTCAAATACACCGCCTTCCCCGTCGCGCGTGATGGTAACACCATCCGTGTCGCGATCAGCGATCCGCTCGACGTAGATGCGATTGATAGCCTCAGCCATTTCCTAAAGCTCCCCGTCGAGCCCGTTATCGCTCCAGCCGACGAGATCCTCGCCCACATTGATCGCTTTTACGGGAAGGACGAGGAGTCCATGGACCAGTTGCTGAACGACATCTCAGCCAGCGACGAAGCCCAGGTCATCACCGGCGTCGCGGGGACTGCCGGGGCCGAGGGTGATGCGGGCGATGCGCCCATCATCAAACTCGTTTACCAGATCATCCTCGAAGCCTTTCAGCGCCGCGCGTCCGACATCCACATGGAGCCCCTGGAAAAGCGCTTTCGCGTGCGTTACCGAATAGACGGCGTGCTCGTCGAGGTGGACAACCCGCCGAAGCGCCTCCAACTCGCGATGATCTCGCGTATCAAAATCATGGCCAACATCTCGATCGCCGAGAAACGCATCCCGCAGGACGGGCGTATCCAAGTGACGGTCGGGACCAAGTCGATCGACCTCCGCGTTTCCTCCCTGCCCACCGGCCACGGCGAGTCCATCGTCATGCGTATTCTTGACAAGGAAGGCCTCCAGCTCGGCCTGCCTCAGCTCGGCTTCCTTAGCGACGACCAGGCCACGATGGAGCGCATCATCTCGCTTCCCGACGGTCTCTTCCTTGTCACCGGTCCGACTGGCTCGGGCAAGACGACCACCTTGTATTCGTGTCTCCATTTCATCAACAAGCCCGACCGCAAGCTCATCACGGTCGAGGACCCTGTGGAGTATCAGCTGTCCGGCATTAACCAGGTGCCGGTGCGCGCCGAGGTCGGCATGACCTTCGCCAACGCCCTTCGCTCCATGCTGCGCCAGGCTCCGAACATCATCATGGTGGGTGAAATTCGCGACTTGGAGACGGCGGAGATTTCCATCAACGCATCGCTCACCGGTCACATGGTATTCTCCACCCTTCATACCAACGATGCGCCCGGCGCCGTCACGCGTATGATTGATATCGGCGTGAAACCCTTCCTCGTCTCGACCTCCCTGCGAGCGGTCATGGCCCAGCGGCTCACCCGCAAGGTCTGCCCCAAGTGCAAACAAGCCTACGTGCCTGATCCCCGCGAGCTGCGTTCGCTAAACATCACCGCACAACAGGCGGTCAACGCCACCTTCGTGAAAGGTGCCGGCTGCGACAACTGCCACGGCACCGGCTATCGCGGCCGCGCGGGCATTTTTGAGATCTTCGTCTCCAACGACGAGCTCCAGCGCATGATTTACGAAAACGCCGGCACTGCCCGCCTGCGCGACAAGGCCCGCTCCCTTGGTATGCGCACCATGCGCGAGGACGGTCTACGCAAGGTCCTCACCGGCATGACCACCATTGAAGAGGTCGTCTCGATCACCGTCGGCGACGCCAACTAAGCCCACCGCCGAAGCCCGCTACCGGCGTCACCCTCAACCCCGCTCGTTTTCCCCGATCCCCTCCCCCTTCCAATTATGAGCTACGAGATGAACGACCTTCTGGATCTGGTGGTGGAGCAAAACGCCTCCGACCTCCATTGCCAGGTAGGCCAGCCTCCCACCTTGCGCATCAGCGGCAGCATGGTGCCGATCGAGGGGCCCAGCCTCACTCCGGAGGATACCGAACACCTCATGCTCGCCATCACTTCCGACCTGCACCAGCAGAACGTGAAGGCCAACGGCGGCACCGACTTCGGCTTCGCATTTCTCGACAAGGCACGCTTCCGCGTATCGATCCTGAAGTCGAAAGGGCACTACGGTATCGTCCTCCGGCAGATCCCCAACAAGATGTATAGCCTCCGCGAAATCGGCCTGCCCGACAAGGTCCGCGAGCTCCTCTACCGGCCGCGCGGTCTCATCCTCGTCACCGGCCCCACCGGCTCCGGCAAGTCCACCACTCTCGCATCAATGGTGAACTACATTAACGAGAACCGCGAGGGTCACATCATCACGGTCGAGGATCCAATCGAGTATTACCACAGCCATAAGCGGTGCATCGTCACCCAGCGCGAGATCGGGGTGGACGTCGGTAATTTCGCCGAGGCCATCAAGCGCGCACTCCGCCAGGATCCCGACATCATCCTCGTCGGTGAAATGCGTGACCTTGAGACCATCGAGGCCGCTATCACCGCCGCCGAAACCGGCCACTTGGTTTTCGGCACGCTTCACACCAACAGCGCGGCCAAGACCGTGGATCGCATCGTGGATGCCTTCCCCGCCAACATGAAGGAAATGATCCGCACCCAGCTCGCCTCCTCTCTGGTCGCCGTTATCTCCCAGGTGCTATGCAAGAAAATCAGCGGCGGTCGCATCGCCGGTTACGAGATCATGATCAACACGACCTCCATCGCGTCCATGATTCGCGAGAACAAAACCTTCCGCATCACCTCCGATATCCAGACCGGCGGCAACCTCGGCATGATCACGATGGACGCGCATTTACTCAGCCTCGTAACCCGCCAGCTCATCACCCCCGACGAGGCACTGGACAAGGCCCAGGACGGTATCGGCATGCGCGAAAAACTCACCCAGCTTGGCGCGGTTTTGAAGACCATCTAAGCCGCCGACCGATCAGCCAGATCAGGCCGATCCTACTATTTTTCCAAAAAATACTTTCCCATGTTCGAAGCCCACACCCAGGCCATCCTAGAGATTTTACGAGACCGCCTCCGCCTCGACGAGGCCTCCTTAGCCACGGTGCAGGAAGATCACCGCCTCACTGGTAAATCCATCGCCACCTTGGCGCTCGAGATGAACCTGGTCGCAAAATCCGCGTTCCTGCACGCAGTGGCCGACTACCTAGCCTCCGAATACCTCGCCGATGTGCCGGGCTCCATCCCCGGGGATGTAGTCGCAGGCATCAGCATCGCCCAAGCCCGCACCTACGGCGTGGTCCCTTACCGGGTCGAGGCCCAGTCCATAGACCTGCTCGCCACCGATCCGTTCAACGCTCAGATCGTGGACGACCTCACCTTCGCCCTCGGCAAGGACGTGCGAATCATCGTTTGCGATCCGGTGCGTATCGACGCTCTGCTCAAGAACCACTACCCCGAAGAGGAGTCCAACTTCGACGATCTTCTCGCCGACCTCAAGGAGGGCGGTGACTCCGCCAAGGGCGCCGAAGATCTTAACTCGAATGACCTCGAGGCAATGGCCGGCCAGGCTCCCATCATCCGCTTCGTGAATCTGGTGCTTGCCCAAGCCATCCGCGATAAGGCCTCCGACATCCACTTCGAGCCCTTTGAGCACGAGTTCAAGATTCGCTACCGCATTGACGGCTCGCTCTACGAGATGTCGCCCCCGCCCAAACATCTGTCGGTCTCCATTACCTCCCGCGTCAAGGTGCTCGCCAATCTCAATATCGCCGAGCGCCGCATCCCGCAGGACGGTCGTATCAAGCTCACTCTCGCCGGCCGCCCGGTGGATTTGCGCGTCTCAACCCTGCCCACCCAGTTCGGTGAATCCGTGGTGCTCCGCGTGCTCGACCAGAGCGCGGTCCAGCTCGACATCGGCCAGCTCGGCATGCCCGAGGACGTCTTCGAGGGCATCCAAGAAATCGTTAAGCGCCCCAACGGCATCTTCATCGTCACCGGCCCCACTGGCTCCGGCAAGACCACCACCCTTTACAGCGCGCTTCGGGTGGTAAATAGCCCCGATGTCAAAATCCTCACCGCCGAGGACCCCGTCGAATACGAGATCGAGGGCATCATGCAGGTGCCGGTCAACCACGCCGTCGGCCTCACCTTCGCCAAGGCCCTCCGCTCCTTCCTCCGTCAAGACCCCGACATCATCATGGTGGGCGAAATCCGCGACTTGGAGACCGCCCAGATTTCCATCCAAGCCTCGCTCACCGGTCACTTGGTGCTCTCTACCCTCCACACCAACGACGCCGCCGGCGCCGTTACCCGCCTGGTGGATATGGGCGTGGAGCCGTTCCTCATCGGCTCCTCGGTCGAGGCAGTGCTCGCCCAGCGCCTTGTGCGCCGCGTCTGCTCCGGTTGCCGCACCGCCTACGAACCGCCCGCCACCCTGCTCCAGCAGCTCGGCATTGACCCCATTGACATCGGCAACCGGGAATTCTTCTTCGGCAAGGGCTGCAACATCTGTAACAACACCGGCTACAAGGGCCGCATGGGCATCTACGAATGGCTGCGCATGAGCGAGGCCGTCCGCGATCTCGTCGTCGAGCGCGCACCCACCCTCGTCATCAAACAGAAGGCCCTCGAACAGGGTATGCGCACCCTGCGCGACGACGGCCTACGTGCCATTTTCGACGGCGCCACTTCCATCGAGGAAGTCGTCAAATACACCTAGCCGCGCCCGGTCCTGAATCACTGATGCCCGATGACGAAAGCCGGCTGATTCCTCTTTCGTTCCTCCTCAGCCGGCGTTGTTGCCTTCCTGCCTCCGGACGCTATCCCTTCCCGAGACAAACCCGTATTCCCATTGGTCATTTTCTAACCTCCCTCCCCATGCCTAAGTTCACTTACCTCGCCATAGACTCCGCCACCGGCAAAGACAAAAAGGGTGTCATAGAAAGCGCCTCCTCCGAGCAGGCTGCCCTCGACCTAAAGGGCCAGGGCCTCCTGCC
>CAMDHP010000055.1 GCA_945898185.1 Akkermansia muciniphila
ATCACCGCCCAAAACCACGGCTTCGCCACCGACCCTGGTTCCCTCGAAAAAGGCGGGGCGATCGTCACCGAGATCAACCTCAACGACAACACCGTCGAAGGCCTCCGCCACCGGGTGCTTCCGGTTTTTTCGGTGCAATATCATCCTGAGGCCGCCCCCGGCCCGAACGACGCCGACCCGCTTTTCAGCGACTTCTACCGTCTCGTCGAGGACCGCAAAGCCGGTAAGATCTGATTCCGAATAGCGCCGTATGCAGGTCAGAGGTGGGGCGGGACCGCTGGGCCCGCCGTGCTTGCGCTCGAAATCATCGAATTGAATTCGTAGCGGGGAGCGCCATGCGACCCGGTCCGAACAATGGGCGCAAAGGCCTGAAAACGAAATGAGCCTTCGCGTGTCTCCGCATCTCCGCGCCTCTGCGTCTTTGCGTTAAACCTGAATCCGGCAGTAGAAACCGCGGATTTCGCGGAAGGACGCGGATAACCGAAAATGACAATTTATCGCTGAATCACCCGGTAGGTGAGTCGCTCTCGCCGATGTTTTTTCTGTATCCTGTTTTATCCGCAGTATCCGCGCGATCCGCGGTTGGTTTGAACTGCGGTTTCTAGGTTAAAGTCTGAAAGATACAAGTGATTGGTCCTTACATCGCCGTATCGGTGAAGCGGTGCTCGCGGATCACCATCACCTTGATCGTGCTCGGATACTGCAGTTCTTCCTCGATACGCTGGCGCAACACGCGACTGATATCTTTCGCCTGCTCATCGCTTACTTTGTGAGGATTCACCACCACGCGCACTTCGCGGCCCGCCTGAATCGCGTAAGCTTGCTGCACTCCCTCGATCGAGAGCGCTAGTTTCTCAAGACGTTCCAAGCGCTGAATGTAGGTCTGCATCGGCTCCGCGCGCGCGCCGGGCCGTATCGCCGAGAGCGTATCAGCGAGTATAACCAGGCCGGCATAGAGCGTCTCAGGCTTCACTTCCTCGTGATGGGCCGCGACCGCGTTTACCACGATGGTCGTCTCGCCGTGGCGCCGTACAAAATCCGCGCCGATACTGGCATGGCTGCCCTCGTAGTCGCCTTCCACCGCTTTACCGATGTCATGCAGCAGGCCCGCACGTTTCGCCACATTCGGGTCAAGCCCGAGTTCGCTCGCCATGAGCGAGCAGAGGAAGCCCACCTCAACCGAGTGATCGAGCACGTTCTGCGAATAGGAAAAACGGAACTTCAGCTTGCCCAGCAGCCCGATGATCTCCGGCTTCAGGCCGTTGATACCGAGGCGCTGCACGGCGTCCTCCCCGCTCTGCTGCACGTGAAGATCAACCTCCGCTTCCGCGGTTTTCACTGCTTCCTCGATACTCGCAGGGTGGATGCGACCGTCCTTCACCAGCGCGTCCAGCGCCGCGCGCGCGATCTCGCGGCGCACCGGATCAAAGGAGGACACCAGCACCATCTGCGGCGACTCATCAATCAACAGCGTCACACCCGTGACCGCCTCGAAGGATTTAATGTTGCGCCCTTCGCGACCGATGATGCGGCCTTTCATCTCGTCGTTGGGCAGCGAGACGATCGTCGCTGTAATATCGTGGTTCGGCAGGGACGCCATGCGCTGCATCGCGGTGACGATGATGCGCTTCGCCTCGTTCTGTAAATCCTGCTCGGAGCGGTCAATAATCTGCCGACGCATCGCGCGCAGCTCATCCTGACACTCCAGTTGAACTTCTTCGCGCAGCGCTCGTTTGATTTCGTCGGCGTCCATCTGCGAAACGCCCTCCAGCCGCTTGCGCAGCGACTTGGAGAGCGCCCGGATCGCATCGCGCGCCTGCTTGATCGCGCTGCCTTCACGCGTCAACCGCTCGCCATGGTGGCTCAATTGGTGGTCCAGCAAAGCCAGCGACTCCTCATGGGAGCGGATTTCCCTCAACCGCAAATCCATCTCGATCTCACGCCGGTCGAGCTCGCGGTTTACCTCGGATCGCCTGGCTTCGAGCTCTCGCTCGGCCTGCTGTTTGATTTCCTCGCCCGCCACCAACGCCTCGCGTTTGGCAACCTCGATCAAGGCCGCCGCCTGTTCGTGCGCATCCCGCCGGGTTCCTTTCGTGCCTATTCGCACCACAAAAAAACCCGCCATTGCGCCGAGCAACATCAACCCCGCCCATGGCCAATACAGCGCGACGTCCGCCTGAGCGAGCACATGGATTGAGCTTACGGAATGATCGAGCATGGATGAGAGGGGCGACTCTGGTAAACCGAACAAGATCCCCCGACCCTACAGCCCACCCCGATAATATCCAGCGCGGTTTTCCTGTCGCCATGTCGGTTCCTCTGCTGCCTCCATGGATCCCTCCTCCCCATTTCGATATGCTCCATACCGGCCTTATTAACGCCTGGGAAAACCCAGAGCTCACTTCGCTTAATAAACTTGCCCCGCGCGCCTCCTTTGCCGCCTTCGCCACCGCGCGCCAGGCCATCGTCCGCGATCCCGCCAAATCCTCCTGGCACCAGCCCCTCGACGGCATCTGGCAATTCCGCATCGAGCGGAACCCCGCCGACGCCCAGCCCTTCGGCGAGGGCCGCCCTTTCACCGACTCCGCCGCTTGGGGCACCATTCCCGTGCCTTCGAACTGGCAGATGCACGGTCATGGCCGCCCGCACTACACCAACGTGAAAATGCCTTTCCGCGAGGAGCCGCCTTTCACGCCTCCGGAAAACCCCACCGGCGTCTATCGCCGCCTTTTCCGCATCCCCGCCGCCTGGCAGGGCAACCGCATCGTCCTCCACTTCGGCGGCGCCGACTCCGTCCTCGCCGTTTACGTGGATGGTATCGCCGTCGGTCTCTCCAAGGACTCCCGCCTGCCCGCCGAGTTCGACATCACTTCTCTTGTTCGCCCCGGCATTGACCACGAGCTCGTTGCCCTCGTCGTCCAATACTCCGACGCCTCCTCCATCGAGGATCAGGACCAGTGGCGCCTCGGCGGCCTCCACCGCTCCGTCTCACTTTTCGCGACTCCGTTTGTTCATCTCGCCGACATCAAAATCACCCCGCACCTCGACGCCGTCGCGCCCGCCAGCAAATCCGCCTCGCTTGAGATTCTGGTCAAGGTCGGCTTCCCTCAAAACCTCCCCCTGCCCGCCACGAGGGTCTCCGTCCAGCTCCTCGACCCGCGCGGCAAGCCCGTGCTCGCCAAGCCCGCCGTTCTCGAAGTCGGCCACACCCGCAACTCCACCGGCTTCGACCGCGGCGCCGCTCGTTTTCACCTCGTGATCCCGCCCGCAAAACTCCGCCTCTGGTCGCACGAGGACCCCGCCCTTTACACCGTTCTCGTTTCCCTCGCCCCGCCGAAATCCACTAGCGCCGCCGCCTCCCACACCGCCATCCGCACCGGCCTCCGCCGCGTCGAGGTCCGCCAGCGCGACCTGCTCATCAACGGCAAACGCGTCCTCATCAAGGGCGTCAACCGCCACGAGCACCACCCCGACCACGCCAAGGCGCTCACCGCAGATGCCATGCTGCGCGACATCGTCTTGATGAAGCGTTTCAACTTCAACGCCGTCCGCACTTCCCACTACCCGAACGACCCGCGCTTCCTCGATCTCTGCGACGAGCTGGGTCTCTACGTAATAGACGAGGCCAACGCCGAATCGCACGATTTCCACAACTCCCTCTGCCAGGATTTCCGATACGCCACCCCTTGGCTCGACCGCGCCATGCGCATGGTCGTGCGCGACGTGAACCACCCTTCAATCATCGCCTGGTCCCTCGGCAACGAGTCCGGCTACGGCCCGTCCCACGACGCCGCCGCCGGCTGGATCCGCCACTATGATCCGTCGCGCATTGTCCACTACGAGGGCGCGATCTCCCTCTGGCAGGCCTCCTCCACCTTTTCCCACGGCTCCGCCGCCACCGACCTGATCTGCCCGATGTATACCAACATCAAGGATCTCAACGCCTGGCTCGACTTCGCCGATAAACACTGCCCCGCCGAAGCCCCTGTTCCCTACGCCGGCCTGCTCGCCGCCATGGATGCCGCAAAACTCCCCTACGCCCGCGACGGCCGCCCCCGCCCGCCCCTGACCACTCCCCTCCACCCGCTGGCCCGCCCCGTCATCCTCTGCGAATACTCGCACGCCATGGGCAACTCCAACGGCTCCCTCTCCGACTACTACCAGCTCTTCAAGTCCCGCGCCGGCATCCAGGGCGGCTTTATCTGGGAATGGTGCGACCACGGCCTCCGCGTCAAAACCTCCGACGGCCGCGAACACATGGCCTACGGCGGCGACTTCGGCGACACCCCTAACGACGCCAACTTCGTCTGCGACGGCCTCGTATCTGCCGATCGAATACCCCACCCCGCCTGCCACGAACACCACCGCCTGGCCCAACCCGTCGCCATCACGCTCGTCTCCGCCAAGGGATCCACCGCCAAAATTCGCATTCGCAACGAATACGACTTCACCGCCCTCGACCGCACCGGCTTGCGCGCCACTTGGACGCTCCTCGCCGACGGTCAGCCCGTCGCCGAGGGCAAGCTCCCCGCCGCCGCCTTCAAAGCCCTCGCCCCAGGTGCCCACCGCGACGTCTCGCTGGCCCTCGGCACCTTCCCCGCCGAGGCCCGCGAATTTCATCTCAACGTGGCCTTCTCCCTCGCCCGCGACACCGCTTGGGCCGACGCCGGCCACATCGTCGCCGCCGCGCAGCTCCCGCTCCCCCCGAGAAAGCCGAACTCCAGCTCGACCCGCCGCTCTACCCTCGCCCTTCCTCCCGTCGCCGTCACCGAGACCCTCGGCGGCATCATCCTGAGCGCCTCCGGCATGGAGGCCGCCTTCGACCGCGCCACCGGCACCCTCGTCTCCCTGCGCCGCGATGAACGCGAGTTCCTCGCCCGTGGTCCGCTGCTCCAGCTCTGGCGCGGCGCAACCGATAACGACGGCATCAAACTCTGGTCCAGCCAGGACGGCAAATCTCTCGGCCGCTGGCAAAAACTCGGCCTCGATAAAGGCCTTGATCACCGCGTCGCCAAGTTCGACCTCGCCGCCCCCGCCGCCGACGGTTCCGTCACCGTTACTCTCGCCCACCAGGCCACCACTCCGCTGCGCGCCAACTGGAAGGATGTCCTCCACACCCACCGATACACCCTCCACCGCGACGGCCGCCTCGTCGTCGCCAACGGGATCATAGTAGCCAAGGACTACGCCGACCTCCCTCGCATCGGCGTCCGTCTCGACCTCGTGCCCGGCCTGCGCCAGCTCGCCTACTTCGGTCGCGGCCCGTTTGAGAACTACAGCGACCGCAAGACCGCCGCCGACCTCGGTCTCTACGAGGGAACCGTCGCCGGCGAGTACGTGGACTACGTCATGCCGCAGGAGCATGGCCACCATACCGACACCCGCTGGATTGAGCTCTCCTCCGAGGGCCGCAAGCCTGCCCTGCTCGCCATTGAGGCTGCGACCACCCTCGAGTTCAACGCCACTCACTTCACCGCCGAGGATCTCTACGCCGCGAAGCACACCACCGACCTCGTCGCCCGCGCCGAGACGATTATCTACCTCGACACCGCCCACCGCGGCCTAGGCACGCAAAGCTGCGGCCCCGACGCCCTCGTCCGCTACAGAATCCCCGCGGGTAAACACACCCTCACCTTTACTCTGCACGTGTGATGCCGCCGAAGGTGGGGGGCTGCGCCTGTTTCTAGGGGGGGGCTGGTGCTCCCGCCTCAACGTAGCGGAAGCGCGGAGGCGCTTTCGTCCGCGCGCCGCATCGGCAACGAAATGGCTCCGCTACTAAAATCCTCTGAGGGTTCCGCATCTCTGATACCCGCTCGCATCCGTTATGTCCATGGTTAAGCCTACCCTTTCTGGGTTCGGCGGACGTGAGGCCCCCCTCATCCGGCGGTCATTTTAGCATTTTGCGCCTTCGCCTTCGCCAAAACTGTGCTACCACTTCCCCTCACCCATCAGCCCACCCGCCTCCGCTCCGCTTTTCCCGCCCTCACGTTTCCCGCCTCCGCCTTACTAACCCATGACCAGCCGCGTCAGCGATTACCTCGGCGTCTTCAAGACCGCCACCCGCTCCCGGTGGGATCTCTGGACTCCGCTCGCCATCGTCGCCCTCAGCCTCATAGGGGTCGCATTCATTTACTCCGCCCAGTTTTCCACCCCTCTGACTAACTGGCTTAACCAGCTCGTCTGGCTCGGCGGCGGCCTGGTCGTCTACACCGCCGTCTCCTTGATGGACTACCGCATCTGGCTCAGCATCGGCCACTGGTTCTACCTAGCCTGCCTGCTTCTACTCGTGCTCGTGCTCATACCCGGGATCGGCAACGAGCGCTACGGCGCCCAGCGATGGCTCGATTTTGGGGCCTTCGCGTTGCAGCCCAGCGAGCCCGCCAAGGCCGCAGTCCTCTTCGCCACCGCCTCCATCCTGATTCGCGCCAAACTGAGCTCGATTCGTCACTCATTCGGCACTCTCGGCAAGTTGGCGCTTGCGGCGGGCATCCCCATGCTGCTCATCCTTCTCCAGCCTGATCTCAAGTCGGCCATCGTCCTGCCCCCCATGGTGTTTTCCATGCTCTACATCTCCCGCCTTTCCTCCCGCTTCTTCGCGGTGGCCTTGGGCGCGTTCCTGCTCCTCATGGGCGTGATCGCGTGGGATATGCATAATTACGCTAAGTTCATCAAGGACAACAACCTTTCCTACTTGAAGGATAAGGGCGCCTATCAGGTTCGCAGTTGGCTGCCGCTGAAGGATTATCAGCGCAACCGCATCCTCACTTTCACCGCCCCAGAGGTCATTGACCCCACCGGCACCAAGGACGCCTGGAACCTCAACCAGTCGCTCATCTCGGTCGGCAGCGGCGGCCTCACCGGCAAGGGCTGGACTCAGGGCACGCAGGCCCAGTTGGGTTACCTGCCCCCCGCCGTCTCGCATAACGATTTTATCTTCTCCGTCATCGCTGAGGAGAAGGGATTTTTGGGAAGTCTCACCGTGCTAGGTCTGTTTGGCATCGTCTTGATCAACGGCATCCGCATCGCCGGACTCGCCCGCGACCGCTTCGGCACTTTGCTTGCCGTCGGGGTCACGGTCTTGTTCGCAGTGCATGTGTTCGTAAACATCGGGATGACCATCGGCCTCGTGCCCATAACGGGCATACCGCTTCCCTTCATAAGCTACGGTGGCTCCTTCGTGCTCAGTTGCTGTTTATTGCAAGGACTAGTCCAGAGCGTCCATCGCTTCAGAAAGGATTTCACATGAAAATGAACCTTTCCGGCGATTATGCGCTCCCGACCGGAATTTCCTGCGTCGCAACTCCCGCCCGTCGGTGCCCCGTCCAAAACCAGGACCATACCACCCATGAACGATCATACACATACTACTCCCGACTCCGACTCCGGTCGCGAGCCGCACTCCCCCGCCCAAGATCCGTCACGTAGCCTCGACGAGGAGCTCGCCCTCCCGCCCGATGAAAACGAGGCCGAGTTCATAGACCGCGCCGAACTCAAAACCGGCGCCGAAGAACGCTCCAAACAGCGCCCGCTGCTCCAAAAAATCCTCTCCGTGTTCAAAAGGGAGAAAACCTCCTTCCGCGAACTCATCATCAACTCCGAACCGCTCGAAAAACGCGTCGCGCTCCTTCTTGACGGCGTGCTCGAGAAATTCGAGATCGAGCGTCACGACGCCGATCGCATGGTCGGCGGCATTTTCAAGGGTCGGGTCAAGAACCTCGACCCCGGCCTCAAGGCTGCCTTCGTGGACATCGGCTACGCCAAGAACGCGTTTCTCCACTACTGGGATATGCTCCCCGCCGCCGCCGACTCCTCCATCGAAGTCGTGCGCGTGAACAAAAAGAAGAACGCCCCACCCGCCGGCCAGGAGCCGACCGTGAAGGACATTCCCCAGCTCTACCCGCCCGGCTCCGAGATCGTCATCCAGGTCACCAAAGGCCCCATCGGCACCAAGGGCCCGCGCACCACGACCAACCTCTCTCTGCCCGGCCGCTACCTCGTGCTCATGCCGTTCTCCGAACAGTGCGGCATCTCCCGCAAGATCGAAGACCCCAAGGAACGCGCCCGCCTCCGCGACATGCTCAACGAGCTCACTGTTCCCGAAGGCATGGGCGTCATCGTGCGCACCGCCGGCGAAGGCAAAAAATCCCGCTACTTCGTCCGCGATCTCCACATCCTGCTCAAAACCTGGGCCGATATCCAAACCAAGCTCAACAGCCAGCGCGCCCCCGTCTGCCTCTACCAGGAGCCCGATATCGTCGAGCGCACCGTGCGCGATTTCCTCACCGAAGAGGTGGACCGCGTGCTCATTGACAACGTCGAAGACCACGCCGCCTGCCAGGCCTCCGTCGCCCAGATCAGCCAGCGTTCCAAGAGCAAGATCGCCCTCTACAAGGACAGCATCCCGATCTTCGAGCGCTTCAACATCGAGCGCCAGATCGAGCAGACCTACCAGCGCAAGGTCGCCCTCCCCAGCGGCGGCGAGATCGTCATTGATGAGACCGAGGCCCTCATCGCCATCGACGTGAACACCGGCTCCCATAAAAATCGTGGCGGCGAAGAGAAAAACGTCATCTACGCCGTCAATCTGGAGGCAGCAGTCGAGGCCGCCCGCCAGATCCGCCTGCGCAACCTCGGCGGCCTGCTCGTCATTGACTTTATCGACATGAAAGAGCGCCGCCACCGCAACGGCGTTTACGAAAAACTCTGCGAGGCCATGGCCGAGGATAAGGCCAAGAATCACATCCTCCCGATCTCGCAGCTCGGCATCCTCCAGATGACGCGCCAGCGCCAGCAGGAGTCGCTCTCCTCCGGCCTCTACACCGACTGCCCCTACTGCCGCGGCCGTGGCATCGTGAAGAGCGCCACGACAATGAGTGTGGAGCTCCAGCGCAAGTTGAGTTCGATCGTGCGCCGCCTCGTTGCCCGCCAGGACAACAAGGAGTATTCGCTCCGCGTGATGGTCCACCCCGGCATTCTGGATCGCCTGCGCAGCGAAGATGCGAACCTGCTGGTGCGAATGGAGAAAGACTACGGGGTAAAGTTGGCATTCCGGGCCGACCCGAGCTACCATTTGGAGAACTTCAAGATCATCAACGCTGCGACTGGCGAAGAGTATCGCTAAAGGGCGCGGGCCCCGCGCCCGCCCTCTTTCTCTAGTTTCTTTCTCTTACTCGCTCCGTTCATTCGCAGCAGTAATACGACCGGGGTCAGAGTAATGCGAAAGGAGTCATTGCGAAAGGGGTCAGCTTCAACTTCTTGGAAAATTATTGGGCGGTTCAGAAACAAGGTCATGCCGTTACATAAATACACGTGGGGATCCGCTATCCGACCAGAGAAGACGGGCATTTCTAGAACTCACGTTTAAGCCTACGGGGAGGACACTGCGTGCCAGTTTAAGATCGAAGATGAAGTTTAGGGGCTCCGAGGCCGAGCTGGAGCTTGGCGTTCCTAGGAGCGGATCGGGCAGCGAATGATCTACGGCCACCGAAGTTGACCGCGTTGTTCCGTGACATCAGGGTTTACAACAGCCGTTCCTGAGGCGCAGATGAACCCGCAACTACAACACTCCGATTGGACGGCCGCAGAAGGGGCGGAGCTGAAGACCTTGTTAATCGGGAAGCGGCTTCGAGTGGCGGCGGCGGAGAGTATGACTGCCGGGCGCGTGCAGGCCTTGCTGGGCGCAGTGAGCGGCGCGTCGGGCTATCTGGCCGGCGGGGTGACTGCCTATCGTGGCGACTTGAAAGTGAGCCTACTCGGCGTGGATCCGGCGGGCGAAAGGGACAACTGGGTATCAGCGCAGGTCGCGACGGAGATGGCGCTCGGCGCGTGCAGGATGTTTGAGTGCGAGATCGGAGTGGCGACGACGGGCTATGCCGAGCCGGATGCGGCGGGCGGGATCGAAGTGCCTTTAGCGTGGTGGGCGGTTTGCGGGCCGGAGGATGCGGTGCGGACCGGGCGCGTAGAATTCCCTGGCGCGAGTGGGCGGACGGAGGTGCAGGCGCGGGTGACGGTCGCGGCGATGCGGGGATTGCTGGCGGCGATGCGGGGGGAGTAGCCGAGCGCGTAGGATCGGACATAAAACCCGAAACCACTCCGTCGTTCCGCTACGCGAAGGTCGGAACAGGTCGCTGCGTGCTCCCCGCTACGCGGAAATCGGCGCACAAAAAAGCCCGACGCGTTTGGGGCGTCGGGCTTTGGTGGAAACCGCAAGGCGACTTACTCGGCAGCAGGAGTGTCGGCGGCGGGTGGCTCGTCTGACGGGGCGGCTTCGGTCGCGGCGGAGTCTGCGGCGGCCTGCTGCTCTTCCTCGGTCTGGACGATCTTGGCGATGCTGAGGAGTTTGTCGCCCTCGGCCAAGGTAAGGAGCTTCACGCCTTTGCCACCGCGCTTCACTTCGCGGATGGTGTCCACCGGGCAGCGCACGCTTTGGCCCTTGGCGGTGAGAAGCATGACTTCGTCGGTGTCCTTGATGCTGAGCGCGCCAGCAATGTTGACCGAGCCATCCTCGGGCAGATCAATGGCCCACACCCCGTTCGCGCCGCGGTTGGTAAGGCGGTAGTCCTCGAAGCGGGTGCGCACACCGAGGCCGGCTTGGCTGGCGACGAGGAATTTCTGGGTGTAATCCACGACTTCGAGCACCTCAAGGTAATCGCTCGGGAGCCTAAAGCGCATACCCGTGACACCTGCGGTGGCGCGGCCGGTGTCGCGGAAGAGAATCTCGCTGGTCTCGGGGTCTTTCTCGCGGAAGCGAACGGCGAGACCTTGGTGCGAGACGAGGATGAGTTCGTCAGCGCCAGTGGTGAGAACGCACCCGATGACGATGTCGCCCTCGTCGAGGTTGATGCCGATGAGGCCGGCCTCGCGAGTGGAGTTGGCGTAGTCGGCGAGGGCGGTCTTCTTGATCGTGCCCATCCTGGTCGCCATGACGAGATAGCGGTCATCGGCGAACTCGGGGAAACAGACGGTGGAGGCGATTTTCTCGCCCTCGTCGAGCGAGATAAAGGATCTGACTGATTTGCCCTTGGTGGTGCGCGCGCCCTCGGGGATCTCGTAAACCTTTTTCGCGAGACACTGGCCGTGGCTGGTGACGAAGAGGATGGTATCGTGGGTGGAGGCGGTGAAGAGATGCTCCACAAAATCGTCCTCGTAGGTCTCCGCACCGATGACGCCCTTGCCGCCGCGTTTCTGGGAACGGTAATCGGCGGAGGGGGTGCGCTTGATGAAGCCGGTGTGGGAGATGGTGATGACGCAGCCCTCGTTGGGGATAACGTCTTCCATGCGGAACTCGCCCATGGCGGCGACGATCTGGGTTTTGCGCTGGTCGCCGAACTTTTCCTTTAGGGCGAGCAGCTCGGTCTTGATGACCTCGCGCAGACGCCAGTCGTTTTCGAGGATCTCCTTGAGGAAGGCGATGAGGGTTTGGAGTTCAAGATACTCGGCCTCGATCTTGCCGCGCTCAAGGCCGGTGAGTTGGTAGAGGCGGAGTTCGAGGATGGAGTCGGTCTGGCGCTCGGAGAGCGGATACTTTGCCATCAACTTTATCTTGGCTTCCTCGCGATTGGAAGAGGCGCGGATGATTTTGACGAAGTCGTCGAGGTTATCGAGGGCGATGATGTAGCCTTCGAGGATGTGGGCGCGGTCGAGGGCCTTTTGCAGGCGGAACTGGGTGCGGCGGGTGACGACATCGCGGCGGTGGTCGATGTAGCAATCGATCAGCTCGCGGATGTTCATCTGCTTCGGGCGCTTCTTGTCGAGCGCGAGCAGGGTAACGCCGAAGGAAGACTCGAGGGCGGTCTTCTGGAAGAGGGCGTTGAGGATGGGCGAGGCCTGTTCGCCGCGCTTGAGTTCGATGACGATGCGGGTGTTTTCGTCGGACTCGTCGCGGACGTCGCGGATACCCTCGATCTCCCTTTGGGTGACGAGTTCGGCGATGCGGATGACGAGGTTGGCGCGGTTAACGTTGTAGGGGATCTCGGTGATGACGAGTTGTTCGCCGACGCCCTTCATCTCCTCGCTGTGGGCCTTGCCGCGGATGCGGACGATGCCCTTGCCGGTCTTGAGGTAGGAGAGGATGCCCTCGCGGCCGGCGATGACGCCGCCGGTGGGGAAATCGGGGCCTTGGATGTAGCCGCAGAGGTCGTCGAGAGAGGTGGTTGTAGGCTCGTCGAGGACCTTGACGATGGCTGCGATGAGCTCGTGGAGGTTATGCGGCGGGATGTTGGTCGCCATGCCGACGGCTATGCCGGTCGAGCCGTTCATCAGCAAGTTCGGGAGTGCGGCAGGCAATACGGAAGGCTCGGTGGTAGACTCCTTGTAATTGGGGATGAAGTCCACGGTGTCCTCCTCGATGTCGGCGAGGAGGTGTTCTGCGACGTCCTTCAGGCGGCACTCGGTATAACGGTAGGCGGCGGGCGGATCGCCGTCCACGGAGCCGAAGTTACCCTGCGGATCGATGAGCGTGTAGCGCATGACCCAATTCTGGGCGAGGCGCACGAGGGTATCGTAAACGGAAGAGTCGCCGTGGGGGTGGTAGTTTTTGAGCACCTCGCCGACGACGCCGGCGCACTTGTCGAAGGCGCGGTTGTGGAGGAGGCCCTCGCGGAGCATGGCGTAGAGGATGCGGCGCTGGACAGGCTTGAGGCCGTCGCGGGCGTCGGGCAGGGCGCGGGCCACGATCACGGACATCGAATACTCGATATAGGCCGACTGCATGATGTCGGTGATGTTGGCGGTGGTGAGTTTTTCGTTAGCGGTATACATCCGGAAAGGGAGGAGTGAACAGGGGGCGGGATTCGAAGCTCAGTGACGCGCGCCGCGGTTGAGGCGCACGAAAACCGAGGTGATTTGGGGACTACACTTAGGCGTCGAGGAACTGGACGTTGAGGGCGTTATCCTCGATGAACTGGCGGCGGGGAGGGACTTCGTCGCCCATGAGCAAGGTGAACAGGGCGTCGGCCTTGGCGGCGTCGGCGATGTTGACCTTGAGGAGGCGGCGCTTGTCGGGGTCCATCGTTGTCTCGAAGAGCTGCTTGGGGTTCATTTCACCCAGACCCTTGTAACGCTGGATGCTGAGGCCTTTGCGGCCGTTGGCGCGGATCTGGGCGACGATGTCGAGCGCGGTGGCGAGGTCGGTTTTGACCTCGGTCTTGAGGCCGGCGTTTTCGGTGAGGGTGTAGCGGGGCTCGGTGCCAGCGCTGAAGTGGTTCACGTCGAAGCTGAGGGCGGCGAGGGCGCGGAGGATCTTGGCCATCTCGGAGCTCTCGTAGATCTCGTGCAAAGTGATGCGCTTGGCGGCAGGGGCGTAACGGCCGGTGACGATCTGGATAGCGGGCGCGTCGACCGGGATGGGCTGGCCGGCCGCATCGAGGACCTCGGGGGCGACGATGGGAAGGACGTTGGCGTCGAGGTTTTGCTCGGCGAGCCAGACGCGGCGGGCAGACTCGTCGCGCAGGAAGACATGGGTCTCTTTGTTGCCCTCGCGGATGCGGGCGAGGTAGCGGGGCAGCTCGTGGGTGGCGGGGTCGCGCTGGTCGAGGTAGCCGGACAGCGTGGCGCCGTAGCGGGTGATGCCGGAGCCGAGGCTATCGAGAGTGGAAAGGAGCTCGACGATCTGATCAATCTGAGCGGGGGCGAAGATGTGGCCATCACGCACGCGGGTGAGGATGACGTCCTCGGAGCCGAGTTCGAGGAGGATGCGGTTGAGCTGTTCGTCGTTGTCCACGTATTGCTCACGCTTCTTGCGCTTGATGCGGTAAAGCGGGGGCTGGGCGATGTAGATGTAGCCGCGCTCGAGCAGGCCCTTCATCTGCCGGTAGATGAAGGTGAGGAGGAGGGTGCGGATGTGGGAGCCGTCCACGTCGGCGTCCGTCATGATGATGATTTTGTGGTAGCGGGCCTTGTCGGCGTTGAAGCCGCCGATGGCCTCGCCGCCCTCGCCGATGCCGGCGCCGATGGCGGTGATGAGGGTCCTGATTTCCTCGTTGGAGAGAACCTTGTCGAGACGGGCCTTCTCGGTGTTGATCAACTTGCCGCGGAGCGGGAGGATGGCTTGGAAGCGGCGGTCGCGGCCCTGTTTGGCGGAGCCGCCGGCGGAGTCGCCCTCGACGATGTAGATCTCGCCCAAGGCGGGGTCGCGTTCGGAGCAGTCGGCGAGCTTGCCGGGGAGGCCGCCGCCAGAGAGGGCGCCCTTGCGGATGGTCTCGCGGGCTTTGCGGGCGGCCTCGCGGGCGCGGGCGGCGTTGAGGGATTTATCAACGATGCGTTTGCCGACCTGGGGGTGGGTTTCGAAATACTGGGTGAGGCCCTCGTAGCTCAGCGAGCCGACGATGCCCTCGACCTCGGGGGAGAGGAGTTTGACCTTGGTCTGGGATTCGAACTTGGGGTCGGAGTGCTTGATCGAAATGACGGCGGCGAGGCCTTCGCGCACATCGTCGCCGGTGATCTGGGGATCCTTGTCCTTGAGGAGATTGTTCGCCCTGGCGAAAGTATTGATGGTGCGGGTCAAGGCGCTGCGGAAGCCGGAGAGGTGGGTGCCGCCATCGGGATTGTGGATGGTGTTGGTGTAGCAGAGGACCTGGTCGTTGTAGGTGTCGTTGTATTGGAGGACGACCTCGACGTGGATCTCGATGGGTTTGTCATCGAGAGTGGTCGTCATTTCTTTATGGATACGGACGGGAGTCGGGTGGAGCGCCTCCTTACCGGTGTTGAGCTGCCGCACGAACTCGACGACGCCGTCCTTGTAGTAATAAGTCTCGACCTTGGGGATGGCGGGGCGCTCGTCGGTGAAGATGATCTCGAGGCCGGAGTTAAGGAACGCGAGCTCGCGGAGGCGCTTGGCGACGGTCTCGAAGACGAAAACGGTGGTGAGCTTAAAAATCTCAGCGTCGGGCTTGAACGTGACGGCGGTGCCGGTGCCGGACGCGGTGCCGATGACCTCAAGTTTTTTGACCACCTTACCTTGGGCGAATTTCATGTGGTGGACGTGGCCGCCGCGGGAGACCTCGACCTCGAACCACTCGGAGACGGCGTTGACGCACTTGGCGCCAACGCCGTGGGTGCCGCCGGAGAATTTGTAGCCGCCCTGGCCGTATTTACCGCCGGAATGGAGGGTGGTGAGCACCATCTCGACGCCGGGGATGCCGTAAATGGGGTGGATGTCCACCGGGATGCCACGGCCGTCGTCTCGGATGGAGATGGAGCCATCAACGTGGATGGTGACGTCGATCTTTTTGCAATGGCCGGCGAGATGCTCGTCCACGGAGTTGTCCAAAACCTCGGATACGCAGTGGTGGAGGGCGCGCTCGTCGGTGCCACCGATATACATGCCGGGCTTTTTACGGACAGCCTCGAGGCCCTCGAGTTTGCCGAGCTTGGACGAGTCGTAATCGGCCGCGTTGGAGGCGTCGGGGAGAGGGTTGAACTCGTAGGATTCGGAAGGCGGCTGCGGGTCGGTGGTGTCGGACATTTAAAAAGGGGGAAGCGAATGTTAAATCGAACACTTAAAAGCATCCGAATTGAGGGGGCGCGACAACCCCTTTTTAAGGGTGTTTTTCTTTAAGATTTCTTACGCGGGTTATACGTCCCGGAGAACTTTACAGGCCCGCGTAAAATCGTCACCGGGAATTCATAAAAACGTAACGCGAGGGTCGCGAAATCGTAACAGCGATCGCGCAATCTAGGAGGCTGTTCGGTCAACCTATAACACCCAGTAAACATGAATCGTATTCCTCGTTCCCTCTGCGCCGTTTCGGTCGCATTCCTCCTCGCCAGCCAAGCTAACGCCCAGCTCTCAAACGGCGATTTCAGCAGCGGTCTCACCTCTTGGACGTCCTATGGTGACGCAAGCGCCGTTTCCGGCTCCGCGTTCCTCACATCTGCCGCCAGCAATGGTTCGGATGATGCCTCTGCGTTCAACGTCTCCGGCAGCGCTCCGCTCGAAGCCAACATCGCGTCTGGTTTGGAGGAAAGCTCTGGTCTCGAAATCGGCGCTCTGGATATCAGCACCTCCGCCACAGCTGTCGAAGGCTCCGCTATCTCGCAGACCTTTTCCTTCGCGTCCGGCCTTACCCAGCTTTCGTTCAACTATAACTTCTTCACCAACGAAGGAGACAATCTCGACTACGCCTACTTCGCCATCAATGGAACCAAGGTCTCCTTCGCCACCGTCGCCAGCGCGACGAATGCATCCAGTTCCTATGCCTACGAGACCGGTGTGCAAAATGCCGTCCAGGTCTTCACCTCCTCCGGCACCGTTACGCTCACCTTTGGTGTCGTTGATATCAATGGCTTCGATGTCTCATCCGCCGTCTCGATTGACAACATCGGCCTGACCGCAATCCCCGAGCCCTCCGCCTTCGCCACTCTCGCCGGTTCGCTTGCCCTCGGCTTCGTCGCCCTGCGCCGCCGCCGTTCCGTCTGATTTTCTCCGCCGTAAAATCTTTAATCCTGCCTTTCCCATTCCATGAAATCTCTCCCTGCCTTTTTCCAACGCCCTGCGCTCACCCTCGCGGCTTTCGTCGCCACCCTCGCCTTCACCCCTGCCGCTCTGCAGGCAGAAAGCCTGACCATCCTCCACGTCGGCGACCAGGAATCTTGGCTGCTCTCCGCCCAAGGCAACCTGCGCAACGACGCCTCCCAAACCATCTCTTTCTACGGTGGTGTGGATCGCCTCGCCGCCGTGATCGACCGCGAGGAGGCCGCCGCCGCCGCCGCCAATAGCTTCGTCATCAAACTCAATGCTGGCGACGCCTTCCTGCCCGGCCCTCGCTTCACCGCCAGCTACATCAACCTCGCCACCGCCTACACCGACGGCGGACAAGACTTCTATGACGCCATCGCCCTCCGCGAGATCGACTTCGACGCAGCGGTGTTCGGCAACCACGAATTCGACCAAGGTGCCATTGATGCAGCCCGCTTCGCCAAGGTCTCGGAAACGACCTATCTTTCGCTTAATCTGAACTTCGAC
>CAMDHP010000056.1 GCA_945898185.1 Akkermansia muciniphila
CCCTTCGCGTTCTTCGCGGTTAAATTTTCAGCCTTTCCCTCATGTCTCTGTCCTACGAATCCTCCGGCGTTAACTACGATCAACTCGATGCCTTCAAGCGCGCCTGCCAGCAGGCCGCCAAGACCACCGCGCCCCTCCTCGAGCGCCACGGTTACGCCGAGCCCGCCAACACCCGCGGCGAAAGCTGCTACCTCATGGAGGCCGCCGACCACTTCCTCGCCCACGTCGAGGAGGGCCTCGGCACCAAGAATCTCGTCGCCGACGCCGTGTATGCGCAGACCGGCAAAAACTTTTACCACGCCATCTCGATTGATACCGTCGCCACCATCGTCAACGACCTCGTGACCTGCGGCGCCTTGCCGATTTCCGTCGCCATGCACGCCGCCGTCGGCGAGTCCGCCTGGTTCACCGACATCGCCCGCATGGAGGCGCTCGTCGCAGGCTGGGCCGAGGGCTGCCGCCGGGCCGGCGCAGTCTGGGGCGGCGGCGAGACACCCACGCTCCGTGGTATCGTCAACGCCGACGCCATCGTCCTCGCCGGTTCCGCCATTGGCAAAATCGAGCCCAAGTCGCAGCGCATCACCGGCAACGTGCAGGCCGGCGACGAGATCGTGTTTCTCGCCTCCTCGGGCGTGCAAACCAACGGCCTTTCCCTCTGCCGCCTCATCGCCGACCGCCTCCCCGAAGGCTACCAAACCCCCATCGGCCATGGCGACACCCGCACCTTTGGCGAGGCCCTGCTCGCTCCGTCTGTCATCTACGTGAATTTCGTGCGCGAGTGCCAGCAAGCCGGCATCACGCTCAACTACGTCTCCCACGTCACCGGCCACGGCTGGCGCAAGATCATGCGCCTCGACGAGCCCTTCGTTTACGAGATCCACACTCCCGGCGAAGAGCCCGCTTTGTTCAAATTCTTACGCGAGGCCGGTCCGATTGATCTGCGCGAGGCTTACGCTACCTTCAACCAGGGCGTCGGTTTCGCCGCCTACGTTTCCCCTGCCAACCTCTCCGCCACCCTCGCTGCCGCTAAGGCTTCCGGCTACGAAGCGTGGCACGCCGGCACCGTCCGCAAAGAAGGCGCCCGCAAGGCCGTCACCATCCCGTCCCTCGGCCTCGCCTACGACGGCAGCACGCTGCAAGTGCGCTGAGCGGCGCGGCGTTCGCACCCCGGCCTTCGCCGCCCTCCATGCGTCTCCGCCGCCTCACCCTTCAAAATGTCCGCAATATCGCGCTGGCGGAGCTTTCGTTCGCGGGGCGGCAGCAGTTTTTTCTGGGTGCCAATGGTCAGGGGAAAACCAACCTCCTCGAGGCCGTCGGTTTCGTCACCGCGCTTCGTTCTTTCCGCACCGCCGACACCCGTCTGCTCATCGCCGAGCGGCAACGCGAGGCCGCCATCGCCTGCGACTTTGAGCACGAGAAGCAAAACGCGACCAAGCTCGTCATCCGCCTCCACGGCGAGGGCAAGGAGGTCACTTGCGATGGCGAGCGCGTTACTCGCCTCGCCGACCACCTCGGGCGGTTCCCAACCGTCGTTTTCTCCTCGCAGGATCAACAACTCATCCGCGGCGCGCCCGCCCTTCGTCGGCGCTGGCTCGACCTCACGCTCGCCGGCACCGATCCGGTCTATCTGCACGGCCTGCAAAACTACCACCGCGCCCTCGCGGGGCGAAACCAGCTTCTGAAGCGCCAGGCCTCCGCCGCCGAGATCGCCGCCTTCGAGCAACCGCTCGGCGCGGCCGCCGCCACCCTCGTCGCCGCCCGCCGTCGCGGCGTGGCCGCGCTCGCACCGCATGTCGCCGCGGGCTACGCGTTGATCAGCTCCGAGGCGGAGTCCGCCGGCATCACCTACGCCGAAGACACCGCGCCCGGCGACGGTGTCGGCGACGCGGCGGCGTGGCACGCGCACTTTGAACGCACCCGGCTGCGCGACCTGCAATTTCGCGGCACGATGAGCGGCCCGCATCGCGACGACATCGAGTTCCGCGTCGGCGGCCGCGCCGCGCGTGATTTCGGATCGGAGGGGCAGCAACGCAGCCTCGTGCTGGCGCTTCGCCTCGCGCAGGTCAGCCATGTGCGCGCCAGCACCGGCGTCGAGCCCGTGTTGCTCGCTGACGATGTGCTCGGCGAGCTCGATCCTGCGCGCCGCCGCCGCTTTTGGGCGGCCCTCGGCGAGACGCGCCAGGTGCTCGCCACCGGCACGGAGTTGCCCGACGCGGAGTTGGGCGAGTGGGAGGTTTTTCGCGTCGCGGGTGGCGGGTTTACTGCGGAGTCTTCCCCATGATCTTCGACTCGCGCACTTGGATTCTCGCCGTGATCGCTGCGATGTTGGTCGGATTGGCCAAGACCGGCGTGCCTGGCATCGGTATGCTATTCGTGGCGATTTTTGCGAACCTGATGCCCACCAAACAGTCGAGCGGCTTCGTGCTCCCGCTGCTCATTTTCGGCGACATTGTGGCGGTGCTTTCCTACCGGCAGCATACCGAGTGGAAACACCTTTGGCGGCTCTTTCCTTGGACCGCCGCCGGCGTCGGTATCGGGGCCCTCGCGATGGGCCGCATCGATAACCGTCAGGCGCAACTGCTCGTCGGCGGTATCATCCTGACGCTCGTGGTGCTGCACGTCGTGCGCAAGTGGCAGACCACGAAGCCGCTCGGCGCAGCGCCCGCTGCAGCCGCCACAGCGCCGGCGCATGGTTTGTGGTTTGCGCCGACCATCGGTGTGCTCGCGGGTTTCACCACGCTGGTCGCGAATGCAGCGGGCTCTCTCATGGCGATCTATTTGCTCGCGATGCGTCTGCCGAAAATGGCCTTCGTGGGCACCAGCGCGGTGTTTTTTCTCCTCCTGAATCTCTTCAAAGTGCCGTTCATGCTCGGGCTCGGACTGATCACGATGGACAGTTTTAAGTTCAACCTGCTCCTCGCGCCAGCCGTCTTGGTGGGGGCGTTGATCGGTCGCTGGATTCTCCCGCGCGTGTCGCAAGTCTGGTTCGAGCGTCTGGCGCTTATTTTGAGCGCGGCGGCTGGACTGAAACTGCTGATCGGCTGATGCTCGCGCTCAACATAAACCATGGCCTCTAAAAACGTCAGGCAGATGTGGGCGGCTAAACTCGCCGGCGGCGGCCTCGCGGGCGCCAAGCCAGGCGCGGGAAAACTCTCAGGCCTCGCAGTCGGCACCGTGGTGCCGGTGAGCGCGGTGCGGAAGGCGGCGGGTCCGGCTGGCCATCCGCTGGCGGGTGCGATGCGGGTCTCGTTCTCCGGCCAGGTGCTCGGCGTTGATCCGTCCCTGCGTGGCACCGGTCTGGCTTTGATCGAGTTCAAATCGGGGCGCGATCCGGTGCTGCTGCGGTGTCGCACCGTGAAGGTCCACCCAAAGAAAAGCATGGCCTTCGCATTGGGTGAAATTTCTAAGGCGGTGACGGAGTTTTTGGAAGGCTCCGAGGTGCGGCACGTGGCGCTGGAGCAGACCATCTACGTGCAGAATTTTCAGACCGCGCAGATCCTCGGCGCGGCGCGCGGCGCGGCCATCGCGGCGGCGGCCTTGCACGGGCACGAAGAGGTCTGGGAATACGCGCCGCTTCGCGTGAAGCAGGCCGTCGTCGGCGCCGGCCGCGCGAGCAAGGAGCAGATGGCGCGCACCGTGATGGCCCTGCTCGGCCATGGTCGCCAGCTCGCCAGCGACGAGGCCGATGCGGCGGGCGTGGCGCTGTGCCATGCATTCACCTGGCGCGGGTGAAAGACGGGGTTGCGGCGGGCGCGACTGCGGGTGCGGGCGGCATTTCCCGTTTGCCTACGATGAAAGCGGGTCGCATGGATGCACCTTCTCTTCTTTGCCATGAGCCTCGACGCGCCCAGCCCATTGTCACTTTCCGGAGCCGGTTTATCTATCGGTATCGTGGCCTCGCGCTACAACGCCGAGCTAGTGGACGCGCTAGTCGCACAAGTGCGCACGAGTCTTCTTGCCGCTGGAGTCTCCGAGTCGGGTCTGCCGGTGGTGCGCGTGCCGGGTGCGAACGAGTTGCCCAGCGGCGTGCAGCTCTTGTTGCGTCAGACCAAACTCGACGCCGTGGTCGCCCTCGGCGTGGTCATCCGCGGCGGCACTTTGCACTATGAGCTCGTCTCCTTCGCCGCGTCGGAGGGCTTGCAGCGTGTGGCGCTCGACGCCGCCGTGCCGGTGATCGCCGGAGTCGTGGTGGCCGAGACGCCCGAGCAGGCTGAGGAGCGCTGCCGGGGCGCGATTAATCGCGGGGCGGAGTTCGCCTCCGCCGCGCTGGAGATGGCCAATCTTAAACGTCAACTTTCCTGATATGAGTAACAAAGCCCTTTTTGCCCAACGCCGCGATGGCCGGGTCATCGCCCTGCAATACCTGTTCTCCTGGAGCATTAACATCCCGGAAAATCTGGCGGACGACCTTATTGGCTTTTACGCGCAAATCGAAGACGCCAAGCCGCGCGAACACTACGCTTTCGGAGAGGAGCTCATCCACGGCGTGATCGAGCATGTGGACGAGATTGACGGCCGCATCCGCGGCCTGGCCCAGAACTGGGATTTCGACCGCATCGCCAAGATTGATCTCGCGATCATGCGCATCGCGATTTTCGAGATGGTTTACCGCAAGGACATCCCGCCCGTCGTCTCGATCAACGAGGCGATTGATCTCTCTAAGGAGTTCTCCAACGCCGATGCCAAGCGCTTCATCAACGGTATCCTCGATAAACTCAAGGACCAGGTCGGCCGCGATTCACGCAAGATCACCTGAATTTTTTAAGCGCGAAGCACGCAAAGGGCCACGAAGCCACACCGGGCCGGCTGCCTCCCTTTTTCGACTTCGCGTCCCTTCGCGTTCTTCGCGGTTCATCATCATGTTTGGTCTCTTCAAAAAGTTCAAAGAAGGCCTCGCCAAGACGGTCGCGGCGATCAGCGCCAAGACCCATTCGCTCTTCGGCGGACGCAAAATAGATGCCTCCTCGATCGAGGAGCTTGAAGAGGCGCTCATCACCGCCGACTTCGGAGTCGAGACGACCAACGAGATTCTCGCCGAGATCAAGACCGCCTACCGCAAGGACCCGCAACTCGCCGGCAAAGAGGCCGCCGAGATCGGTGCCTCGGTGCTCACCGGAGTGCTGGCCGGCAGCGCCGGCGCGCCCGCCCTAGTGAAACGCCCCGACGGCATGCCTGCCGTTATCGTGATGATCGGCGTCAACGGGTCCGGCAAAACCACCACGACCGCGAAGCTCGCCTGGGCCCTGCAGCAAGAGGGCAAGTCCGTGCTCGTGGCGGCCTGCGACACCTTCCGCGCCGCCGCCGTGGAGCAGCTCAAAGCTTGGGCCGAGCGACTTAAGCTTGATGTGGTCGCCAGCCATACCGGTGCCGACGCGGCGGCGGTGGCCTACGACGCGCTTCAGGCAGGCAAGAGCCGGGGCAAGGACGTCGTCATTATTGATACCGCCGGTCGGCTTCACACCAAGAGCAACCTTATGGAAGAGCTGGCGAAGATACGCCGCGTCCTGCAAAAACTCGATCCAAGTGCGCCGCATTTTTCGTGGCTGGTGGTGGATGGTTCGCTCGGCAGCAATTCGATCGAGCAGGCGAGGGTTTTTCATCAAAGCTTTGGCCTCACCGGCCTGGTGGTGACAAAGCTCGACGGAACCAGCCGTGGCGGCGCGGTGGTGGGCATCTGGCGCGCATTGAAGCTGCCGATCCACTACGTTGGTCTGGGTGAGCAGAAAGAAGACCTGCAACCCTTCGACCCCGAAGCGTATTCCAAGGCCGTTTTTGGGCTGGACTAGGGGAGTGGAGCGGATTGCCCCCGCCAAGATGACATGGGTGGCCGGGCTGGCGCTGAGTTGAGAAGTGTGACGGACGGAATCGTCGGCCCTCGTATCTCCGAGGAAATCAGCGGCTTGTTTCTATTCCAAAGCCTAAACACACGCTAAGCACGTCAGACCGAGGGTTGTGATTTACACAGAGAAAGTTGACTAAAATGACAATTTATCGGCCATACGCCATTTGATGGTCGGCACTGAACTTGTTTGCCGTCACGAGGGTGCGAGCATGCCGACTCCTTGGCGCTCGAGGCGGTAGGAACCGTCTAGGATGGGGCGCCACCAGGACTCGTTGGCTAGATACCAGGCGACGGTCTGGCGGAAACCGGAGGCGTGGTCCTGCCTCGGAGCCCAGCCGAGTTCGGTTTTGATCTTGGTCGCATCAATGGCGTAACGGAGATCGTGGCCGGGGCGGTCGGTGACGTAGGTGATCTGCTCGGAATAGGGACGGCCGTCGGCGCGCGGGCGGAGCTCGTCGAGCAGGGCGCAAAGCAGGCGGACGAGATCAATGTTTTGGCGCTCGTTGTCGCCGCCAATGTTGTAGGTCTGGCCGGGGCGGCCCGACGCGATGACGGTGTGGAGTGCCTCGCAGTGGTCGCCGACGTAGAGCCAGTCGCGGATATTTTCGCCTTTGCCGTAAACAGGAATGGGGTCGCCGCGCAGGGCTTTGAGGATGACGACGGGGATGAGTTTCTCGGGAAACTGGTAGGGGCCGTAGTTATTGGAGCAGTTGGTGACGAGGACGGGCAAGCGATAGGTGTCGGCCCAGGCGCGGGCGAGGTGGTCGCTGGCGGCCTTGGACGCGGAATAGGGCGAGTGCGGGTCGTAGGGCGTGTGCTCGGTAAAGCGGCCGGTGAGGCCGAGGGAGCCGTAAACCTCGTCAGTCGAGACATGGAGAAAACGGAAGCGCTCACGGGCCGGGCCAGTAAGGGAATCGAAGTGGGCGCGGGCGGCTTGGAGAAGAGTGAAGGTGCCGACGACATTGGTCTGGATGAAGGCGCCGGGGCCGTCGATGGAGCGATCGACGTGTGACTCGGCGGCGAGGTGCATGACCCAATCCGGCGCGAAGTCGGCGAAGAGATGGCGGAGAAAGGCGGCGTCGGTGATGTCGGCCTGGGCGAAGCGGTGGCGCGGATGCGAGGCGACGTCGGTGAGCGATTGAAGGTTTCCAGCGTAGGTCAGCGCATCGAGGGTGATAACCTCGTGGCTAGGCTCGTTCAGAAGAAGACGGACTAAATTGGAACCGATGAAGCCGGCGCCGCCGGTGAGCAAAATTTTCATAAACAGAAGGGGTTAACCGCGAAGGGGCGCGAAGGGACGCGAAGATAAGGCAGAGAGGAGGGGAAGATGGGTTTTACTTCGCGGGACTTTGCGTTCTTCGCGGTTAAAAATTTCAGGCTTTTTGCCAGTGGGCGAGGGCTTGGCGGACGGCAACACGAACCGGCGTCAGCGTGATGCCTACGGAAGCGAGTTTGTCAGAGGACATGACGCAGTTGCTGCGGGGGGTCTTGGCGGCGAGGCGCATGAACTCGGTCTCGTCGGCGAAGAACTGATACGCCTTCGGGTGGACGCCGCTTTCGAGGATGAGATCAACGACCTCGCGGGTGGTGATGTGGCCAGGGTTGGTGACGTTGTAGGTGCCGAAGGGGACGCGTTTTTCCCAGCAGGCAAAGGTGGCGGCGACGAATTCGTGGAGTTGCGAGATGCTGTTGGCGGCTTCTAGCAGACGCTCGTAGCGCATCAGCTTGGTGAGGTAATTGCGCGGGCTTTCGCGGTGATCAAAGGGGATGCGCAGGCGCCAGATGAAGACGTCGGGCGCGCCGGCGAGAGTCTCTTCGCCGAGGGCTTTGGTGCCGGAGTAGAAGGAGCAGGTGTCGCGGCGGAAGGTGAAGTTCGGGATGTCGGTTTCGGTGAAGCCGGTTCCGTCGGGGCGGGCGCCGGTGAAGATGCAGCCGGAGGAAACGTGACCCCAAGGCACGTTGGCGGCGGCGCAGGCGGCGGCGATACGGCCCGGAAGGACGGCGTTGCCGAAAAGGCATTCGGCTTTGTGGAGCTCGCAGGCGTCCACGTTGGGTTTGCCGGTGTAGCCGGCGGCGTTGATGAGGAACGACGGCCGGATCTCGCGCAGGAAGGTCGTGAGGGTAGCGGTGTCGGTGTAGTCGAGTTCGGCGCGGCGGAGAATGCGGAAGGGAATGCTCTTTTGCGCGAGGAGGTGTTGGTAAGCCTGGCCGACGTAGCCGGAGCCACCGAGGAGGATGATCATGGGATGAGGGAAATGGACTGGAGGGCGGTGTCGAGCCTCTGCAAGGGTTCGGCGATGTTGGCGCCGGTGATTTCGGGTGTGAGTAACGTTGCTGCGATCTTCGATATTCCCAGTGGGTTTTCGGAGCGCAATGGCGGAGCCATTTCGTGGGCGGTGCGGCACCCTTGGACGAAAGCGCTCCGCGCTTCCGCTACGTTAAGACAGGGATGTCGGCCATGCGCAGCGGCAGGCGGTGCCCCGGGGCTCGATCGGGCGTTTGCCCGAAATTAGCCAAGGGGAAGGGGCTCACTTATACGGCTGGCTAGGCGAAGAATTTCAGAACCTTGCGCAGAGTGGCGGTGAGGGTGGCGACTTCTTCCTCGGTGTTGTAGAGGTAAAAGCTCGCGCGGGCGGTGCTAGGGAGGCCGAGTTTTTTCATGAGCGGCATGTTGCAGTGGTGACCGCCGCGAAGGGCTACTCCTTGCTGATCGGCGACGGTGATGACGTCGTGGGCGTGGATACCCTCGAAGGCGAAACTCACCATGCCGGCGCGGGGTTCGCCGATGCGCGGGCCGAGTATGCGAATACCGGGCAAATCGGCGAGGGCGGCGCGGGCTAGGGCGCCGAGGTGGTGGTCGTGGGCCGCGATGGCGGGGCGGCCCACCGCATCAACGTAATCGCAGGCGGCGGCGAGGCCGATGGCGCCCGCGATGTTGGGCGTGCCGGCTTCGAAGCGCTCGGGGGCGGGCTTCCAGGTGGAGTGCGAATACTCTACCGTCTCGATCATGCCGCCGCCGCCTTCGTAGGGGGGCATGGCGTCGAGCAGCGCGCGGCGGCCGTAGAGCGCGCCGATCCCGGTGGGGCCGCACATCTTGTGGCCGGAGAAGACGAGGAAATCGCAGTCAAGGGCCTGCACGTCGAGGGGCTCGTGTCCTATGGATTGGGCGGCGTCCACCACGGTGACGGCCCCGACGGCGCGGGCGCGGCGGCACAGTTCAGCGACGGGGTTGATGATGCCGAGGGTGTTTGAAATGTGGGTGAAGGCGAAGAGCTTTACCTGCGGCGTGAGTAACTGGTCGAGGGCGGCGAGATCGAGGCCATGCTCGGCGTCGATGCCGGTGACAGGAACGTAGCGGAGAGTGGCGCCGGTGCGGGCGGCGAGCATTTGCCAAGGGACGAGGTTGGAGTGGTGCTCCATTTCGGTGGCGAGAATAACGTCGCCAGGGCGAAGATTGGCGGCGCCCCACGTTTGGGCAACGAGGTTGATGGACTCGGTGGTGCCGCGGGTGAAGACGATCTCGGCGGGGTCGGCGGCGTTGATGAAGCGGGCGAGGCGGGTGCGGGCGTGTTCGAAGGCCGCGGTGGCGCGCATGGAGAGGGCGTGGAGGCCGCGGTGGACGTTGGCGTTGTCGTGCACGTAGTAGGCGGCGACGGCGTCGATGACGGCGCGGGGCTTTTGGGAGGTGGCGCCGTTGTCGAGATAGACGAGGGGCTTGCCGTTGACCTGCTGGTCAAGGATGGGGAAGTCGGAACGGAGGGCGTTGCCTATGCGCATGAGTGGAACGGAACCAAAAACGGACAAATGACGAGTGACGAATCACGAATAACGGATTCGGGGGCGGGGGACCGAAGCGGGGTCGAGAACGAGAACCAGAAGGAGAACAAGAAGGATTTTTCAGACGGCAGGGGAAGCGATGGCGGCGAGGATGGCCTGCCAGGCGAGCAAGGCGCAGGAGTGGCGGGCGGGACGGGCGTGGACGGAGCCGAGGGCGGCAAGGTCGCCGAGGTCGGTGCCTTCGGGCGGACGCCCAGTGGTCACGGTGTCGTGGATTTGTTGATACAGGGCGGGGATGGCTGAGGCGGGTAGGCCGGTGACGCAGACGGTCAGAAGGGAGGCGCTGGCCTGGGAGAGGGCGCAGCCGGCGCCGGTGAAAGCGACTTCGGCGATGCGGCCCTCGGGGTCGAGGCGGAGCTGGACGGTGCAGATGTCGCCGCAGGAAAGGTTGTCGCGGCGGGCGACGCGATTAGCGGACGGTAGGGGGCCGCGGTGGCGCGGGTGGAGCCGATGGTCGTCAATGACCGCGAGGAAGAGTTCGTCGGCGGAGGGCATGGCGCGCTGGGTGGTCCGCGCTGCGGTTACTGGTAGAGCCAGTGGCGGCGGGTGAGGGACTGGTAAACGGCGGCGCGGCGGCGCCAATCAGTCTCGAAGGAGTCGAGATCTACCTTGGCGCCAACGCGGGTAAGGGCCTCCCACCACGCGGTCGAGCCGGCATGGATGTTGAAGCTGCGGGCCTCTTTGGAGCCGAGCTTGGCGAAGGGGTTGGGCGGGTCGTAGCGGCAGGCGAGGCGCATGAGCTCGAAGCTGAGTTGGGTGGGGTTCCACGCGTCCCAGTCGTCGATGTCCACGTAGAGGGCGGAGGCGGGTTTGCCTTGGGCATCGGCGACGGTGACTTTGCGGTAGGCGAGGCCCGGGATACGCAGGGCGGTGAGATCGGCGGCGAGCTGGTCGGGCGTCTTGCCCTTGAAGCTGATGGCACGGAAAGGGTGCTCCTTACCGGCGCCGTGCTTGAAGCCGCTGTATTCGCAGCCCAGGCCGGTCATGGCGTAGCCGATGACGGCGGCGTAGTCCTGCACGAGTGGTGAGGTGGGTGCAAACTTCAGGCCGGTGTCGGGCCAGCGCATGGCGCGGTTCCAGCCGCGCATGGGAATGACGGTGAGCTTGCCCTTGGCGCGGACGGACTCGGGCACGTCTAGCACGCCGGGACTGCTGGCGGCGATGCGGGCGAGCTCGCCGATGGTGAGGCCGTGGACGTAGGGTATCAGGAAAGCTCCTACACCGCTCATTAGCTCGCGATCGAGATGGGGGCCATCCACCTTAAAGCCACCGAGGGGATTGGGGCGGTCGAGCACGATGACGCGCACGCCGGCGGAGAAGCAGGCATCCATGGCGTAGCGCATGACGACGTTGTAGGTGTAGGACCGCACGCCGATGTCTTGCAGGTCTATGACGAGGGCATCGAGGCCCTTGAGCTGGGCGGGGGTGGGTTTGCGGTTGGCGCCGTGAAGAGAGTAAACGGGCAGACCGCTGCGGGGGTCGCGGGTATCGGCGACGTTGACGCTGGCTTTTTCGAGACCGTAGAGGCCGTGCTCGGGGGCGAAGAGGGCGACGAGTTTAACGTTGGGGGCTTTGCGCAGGACATCCACGGTGCTGACGCCGAAACGGTTCACGCCGGCGGCGTGGGTTAGCAGGCCGATACGCCTACCGGCGATCTCGCGGAAGCCCTCGGCGGCGAGGGTATCAATGCCGAGCATCACGGGGTAGGGGGCGGAGGCTTGGGCCGCGACGGCGGGACGTGCTGGCGTGGCGACGGGCGATACCGGGGTGGGTTTGTCGGTGGCAGAGGTGCGGGCAGGTTTGAGTGGTGCCGGCGCGAGGATCGAGACGGGTTTTACCCTTGTGGTGGAGCCGGGCAGGTGCGGCCCCGGAGGGGTGCTGCTGCATGCGACGACGCCGGTGAGGGCGAGGAGCCCAAGCAGGGCGGGGAGCCGGCGAAGAAAGGCGAACATGCGGGCGCGAAGGGGCGGGGTAGGCGACATCAAGGGAGGGTTTGGTCGGGTGGTTCGACGGCGGAGTTAAGGGGCGGGCGGGAGGTGTTTGAAAAAGCGGTGGAATGGGGAGTGACGACGGCGGTGACGGGTTTACGTGCGGAGTGATGGCGGGCGGCGGGGAGCACAAGCCAGCGCCAAAGCAAGTCGAGAGCGGCGCCCATGGCGAGGCCGGCGATGATCGCACCGATGAGCTGAGCGGCGAGCAGGTGGACGATGATTTTTACCCAGGCCTGGGCAGTGATCGGTTGTCCGCGAGGCGGGAGTTGGTCTCCGAGGATTTTGTAAAAGCGGTCGAGCCAAGGGGTGGGTCTAGGTTCTGTGTCCGGAGCTTCGAGATCGGGCGGAGCCTTCGCGACGGAAGGGACGATGATTGGATTGAGATCAAGCGAGCCCTCAAAAGTCGCCGGCGCGGGTGGGGTTTCCTGTTGGTTAGAGAGCCCGGTGAGATCGAGGGTGATGGCACCGAGTTTATAGGTGCCGTAGAGAAAGAACGGCCCGGTCGCGGGGTTGCTCACGAATTGGAGCGCGCCCATGATCATGAAGTTGGTGCGAAAGAGCAGGCAGAGCAGGAAACCGAGGGGGATTTGTCCCGGGATGGGAATCAGGGTGAGGACTGAGCCGAAATAGAACGCGGGGCGGACGCGCGGATAGTTGAAGCGCCAGAGGTAGCTGCGGTGGCGGGCGAAGGCGGCGAAGCGACCGACGATGGGGTAGGTGTGGAAACGCGCGCGCCGAGGCATGAAACGCAGCCAGAACTTCGCGCGGCGGATGCGCGCGAATTGGAGGAGCCGGTGTTTGTGTTCGTCGGTCACGGGGGAGGATGGAGCGTCGGGCCGGGGCGGCGGTGGATACCGAAGCGGTAAGGGCTCGGGCGCAAGAGTGGTGAGTGGGTAAACCGCGTGGATCGATTCAGGTTACGGGAGCGAAGCGCGTTTGGGTGATGCCGGCGTGGACTACGAGCTCGCTCCACATGGCGTAAGGGCGCACCCAAAAACTGTCGGTAGTCGGTCGGCCGGAGGCGTCGATGGGACGGTAGAGCACGAGCACAGAGAGATCCTCGGAGTGGCGGGCAAGACCGGTGACCTCGTAGAGGTTTCCCTTGTAATGCCGGTAGCGGCCGGGGCGGGGAGCGGAGGGCAGGGGGGGGAGAGGAGCGGCGGAGGACATGGGATAGACGATGTCGAGAGGGGCGGAACTTGAACTCACGTTCAAGCCTACGACGATCCGGGCGCGGACGATGGTGGCGACGTCGTGCGAAGGCGGACTTTTTTCAGGCTCGCGACGACGTCGGGCCCGCGTGTGGATGCGCTCATGTGCGCGAAACCCTCCACCGGGCAGGAAACGCCGCCCGGGTTGACCTTGGCGGCGGGGGCGGGGGCGCGGCGGTTTTTCCGGGTCTGGCGGACGGCCAGGGCGGGGCGAGGGGCAGCGGCGAGGCTTCGGGTGGTTGGCGGTGGCTGGGAGGCGGGGCCGGCGGGTGATTACACCCAGCGGCGTGCATTCCCGTATTTGACGCTCGAATACATCGTAGGTGGGCGCGGCTGGGTGGAGCTGGGCGGGCGGCGCGAGGGGGTGGCGCCGGGTTGTGTTTACGCGGCGGAGCCGGATATGCGCTTTGGACGGCGGAGTGATGTGCGCCAGCCCCTGCGGAGGTATTATCTCTGGCTGGAGGGGGACGAGGCGGCGTCGTTGGTCGCGGCGGCGGGGTTTGGGCACGGACAGGTGCGGCGGGTGCTCGCTCCGGCGGAGTGGACGGAGCCTTGGGAATGGTTGCTGCGGGAAGGGATGGCGGAGGGGGCGCGGTCCGATGCACTACGCGAGCAGATTGTGCGGGCGCTGTTGATCAAACTCGCGGACGGCTCCGCGCCGGCGGGGGCGGGGTCCTTGGCAAAGGGGGCGGGTGGCGCGGGAAGCGGCGCGGCGGGTTCGGGGTCGCGGGCGAGTTTTGAGCGCTGTCGTGAGTTGGTGGATGCGGGCGCGGTGAAGCTGCGTAACCTCGGCGACATCGCGGCTGCGGCGGGTTTGCAGCGCGCCACCGTATGCCGGCTTTTCCGGCGCTATGCCGACACCACGCCGGAGACCTACCTGCGGCGCTGTAAACTTCAGGAGGCGGCGCGGCGACTGGCCCTGCCGGGTGCGCGGGTAAAATCGGTGGCGTCGGAGCTGGGCTTTGCCGATGCGTTCCACTTCAGCCGGGTTTTTCGAACTGCGCACGGGGTGTGTCCGCGCGAGTATCGGGCACGGGCAGGGGTAAAAATTTCTTGAGCGCAGGGATTGCGCGGCGGCGCGACCTGTCCTCAGTTATCGGTTAATGGCCGACATGGATACTAACGAAATCATCGCCCTGATTAGAAAGGAGGATCCCCGCTTTGACCGGCAGGCCTACGCTTTCGTGCGCGATGGTCTCGAACATGCGGTCAAGGAACTGCGAAAGCGCGAGGCCGACCGAGCCAAGGTATCGAGCCACCTTTCGGGCCGCGAACTTTCCGACGGCCTGCGTGCCTATGCGCTCGAGCAATACGGGCCGCTGGCGAAAACCGTGCTGAACGGTTGGGGCATTGCGGAAACGATTCATTTCGGAGACATCGTTTACAATTTGATCGATTATAATGTGTTTAGTAAAACCGAGGCCGACCGTCGCGAGGATTTTGAGGGCGTTTTTACTTTCGAGGCCGCTTTCGTTGCGCCCTTCCAGCCGCGCCGCCGTCGTCTGCCGATGCCAAGTTTTGCAGAGGCGGAGTAGGACGGGGCGGCGCGGTGAGACTGACCCATTGAGAGAAACCGGGATTTTACCGATGCGTTGATGGGATCAGGTTTTTTGCGCGCCCGTGGCGGCTTCATGGTCCGCGGCCAGCGCATGCAGGACTTCGAGCGTGTTATCAGGGAAACCATCTTCGACCACCACGATCTTCAGGCGGGGCCAAGTCTGGGCATCCAGCGAGCCCGGGGTGTAGCTGATGAGCGTGGCCCGGTTGTAAGTCCGAATAATCACGGATACCAGGTCGAGCTAGGACGCTGGCGCTAGCAAAGAGGGTGGGGTTCCTGGCGGAGATTTTAAGCGCAGGCACGCTCTCGTGGAGTGGCACCGGGGCGAAGACGGAGAGGAAACCTGAAAGGAAACTGGACTGTGGCAGGTCACGCGCCCGAACGGCTTGCGCGGGTGCGAGCCTCGGCCCGTCTCATTCCTCGCGGCCGGCCGGGGTGGGCTGCTCCAGACCTCACGCAGGTGCGTCGGGCAAGCGGATCACGCCGATCCCAAAACCGTCCTGCTCGCGGTCGGCGATGAACTCGTGCGTTTCGGCAAACCGCGTCCGCAAGTCCTGCCAAAGGCGCGGCACCTCGCCTGTATTATGGCGGGTCGCGCGCCCGAAGCGTGTCTTGAAATCCGGCGCAATGTCGTGAAACGCGATCAGCCCGCCCGGACGCACGAGTGGCGCGTAGGCCTCGAAGTCGCCCTTCGCCCCGTTGTAGCTGTGGTCGCCGTCGATGAAGAGCACGTCGATCGGCGTGCCGGCGAGTTCGCGGCGCACGCGCTCCACCGTGGCGGGGGCATACGACGAGCCCTGCACGAAAACCTGCCGGCAATCCGGCCGGACAAAGCTCCGCAGCAGCCGCGTGTTTTGCACAAACAGGTCCACCGCGATTTTGGTGCGCACGGTCGGCAGGGCCGCGCCGAGGAGAAAATTTGTGCCGCCTTCCGCCGTGCCGATTTCGACCACGGTGCGCGGTGCGAACGGCTGCGCGTAGCGGAGAAATCTGAGGATTTCCGTGCGGATTTGATGCGACGGAAACACCTCGCGGGCGAAATCAAACCACTCCTCCTCCGTGCCGCAGCCCGCCCAGCGCTCCGCGAGCAAGCGCCGGCGGGCGCCTGCGAGATGGTGCCGCGCCACCAGCCAATCCTGCGCCAGCAGCCAGCCGCGCGCCGATTGCAGCCGGGCGGGCATCCGGCGGCGGAGTTTTTGCAGCACATACGACAGCTTCAACGATAGGCTTTTTTTCATGTGCTGAGAAGTAGGCTTGGGTCAGGCGCAATCGCTTCAGCCCTGATTTCAATGCCCCTTATGAAAGGGTGCCTTTGCGTAAAAGTTCGAGAGTCACGGTTGAATGATTACGAGCGGACCCGACCCTGGTGCGGGTCGTCCCCGCTCGGTCCGTCTCCTGTGCGTGGCACCAGATGCCATGATTCCGGCACCATGTGACCGGTGCTTCTCTCTGGATCTCGGCACCATGGTTGCGGCGCGATTATGAATTTGTCCTGACTGGGATTGAGCCAGGCCGCCCACCAGGAGAAGGTGCTGTTCGATAGGATGACATGGTCGCACAGACTCATCAGCCGCAGCGTCTCGAAATCCTGCCAGCCTGACATCCCGCGCACGAAGGTGTGCGGCCCTGGCGGAGTGATTTCACGTGCGACGGCCTCGATGTCGTCGGAAAAAACATAAAAGACCGCCGCCGGAAACCGCTCCCGCATTTCGCGAAAGGCTTGCTGGTAGTAGGCGGCGTCCAGCGCCCCGATATCCCGGGCCGCCGCCGCGTTGCTGACGTAATCGCCGCGCCTGAAATGCACGGCGATCGAAGGGCGGGACTGGATCTTTTCTGCCATCGCCGCGACGGACGGATGGACGGGGTATCGCAAGGAAAAATGCCGCCGGACGAGTTCGCCTACGGGGGTGAAGTATCTTTCCGAGTGGCAAAGGCCATCGAGATACGTGTCGTCCGGAAGCGAGGCCACCCGCTGGTCGAATTGCTTCCAATCGACGCGATGCCAGCGACCTTCGTTCCGGTATACGTTGAACAGGTGATCCACCTGCAGCAGTCGCGCCGCTTTGCGGACGCTCCGGCCGGCCCGGGAAAGCTCGTGACCGCGAAGCCGTTCCACCTCCTCCCGCGTGGCGAATTGCTCGGTGACATTGAAACAGGAAAGCGCGTAACGATTATGCGGCCCCATGTCCGCGTACTCCCTGAACCAGCTGACATCCAGCTTGAGCACGGTCCGGCGCGACTCCGCCAGCGCGAGGCCGGCCGCATACTGAAACATCTGGTTTCCCAGCCCCGCAAAGAGTCGAACGATGATCATGTCGGGCTTCTTAGTAAAAAGAGCGGGCGGGATCGGCAATTCTGGACTGCACCCGCTCGATCGAGCCTCGCCAGGTTTAGTTTCCGGCGTGAG
>CAMDHP010000057.1 GCA_945898185.1 Akkermansia muciniphila
GGCGAGACCACCGACCTGAACTTCCCCGGCCTCAGCCCGACGGCGGAGGATCTCGCGGCCCTCGTTCGCCAACTCGATACCATCCAGACGCGCTGGTGCATTTTGGCCGGCAGCCTTCCGCCGGGGGTGCCGGTTTCTTTTTATCGCGAGGCGATCATGCGACTCAAGGCCCGGGGGATTCGCTTAGGGCTCGACGCGAGCGGAGCGTCCCTGCGCGAAGCGCTCGAGGCCGCGCCAGATTTCATCAAACCCAACCTCCATGAACTCACCGAGCTGATGGGGCACGAACTACCCGACCGGGCGGCGGTGATCGCGGCGGCTCGCACCCTCAATACCCGAGGCGTGCCGCTCGTGGTGGTGTCGCTCGGGGCGGACGGCGCGTTGTTTGTAAGCGGCGACGAAATTATCCACGCCAGCTCTCCGCCCATCACGGTGCACAGCACAGTCGGCGCGGGAGATGCGATGGTCGCGGGCATCGTCGCGGCGCAACTACGCGGATTCGCACTTGAGGGGTGCGCACGTCTCGCGGCTGCCTATTCCCTAAGCGCGCTCAAGCGTGAAAACCCGAGCGCAGAGCTGGAGTCCCTCGCACAGCGTGTGCGTATCAGCCGTTAGTCACCGCCAGAGGCGCCGGGCCCGGCGAAGCGGGCGCGGCGGTATTAAACCGAGGGCGGCTGAACGCTGGCGGCTTTCTTTGCCAGGCGGTCGAGCAACTCGATTGCGATCGCGTGGAAGGCAGCGGCAGCCTCGCCCTCCGGCTGGTCGGCAACGAGCGGCAAGCCCGCGTCGCCACCCTCGCGAATTTCCGGCAGCAAGGGAACCTGGCCGAGCACACTGGTGCCGAGGCTGTCGGCGGTGAGCTGGCCGCCGCCCTCGCCAAAAAGCTTGTGACGCAGGCCGGCGGGATCGGTAAAGTAGCTCATATTCTCCACCACGCCGATGAGGGGCACGTTGACCTTTTGAAACATCAGCCCGCCCTTGCGCGCCACTTGGGTGGCCGCCGGCTGCGGCGTGGTGACGAGCACGGCGCCATCGAGCGGGAGGGTTTGCACGAGTGAGAGCTGGGCGTCGCCGGTGCCGGGCGGGAGGTCAACAAGCAGGAGGTCGAGCGGACCCCAGTCCACGTTCTGCACGAACTGCTGGATGGTCTTCATGATCATCGGACCGCGCCAGACGACCGGCGTATTATCATCCACTAGGAAGCCCATGCTCATGACCTTTACGCCGTGTTTTTCAAGCGGGATGAGACGGGTGTCGGATCCCTCGCCAGTGACGGTGGGACGCTCGCCCTGAAGGCCGATCATGAGCGGCACGGAAGGTCCGTAAATATCGCAATCCATCAGACCGACGCGGCCCGGCCGGCCGAGTGCGGCAAGGTGCGCGGCGGCGGCGACTGCGAGGTTGACCGAAAAAGTGCTCTTGCCGACGCCGCCCTTGCCCGAGGCGATGGCGACGGCGAACTTGATCGTCTTTGGCGCGGACGTGTTGCCGCCGAGATTGCCGCCGGAGCCGGGCGCGGCCTTCGGGGCGGAGACGGCGATATCGATCAAGACATCCTTAACCCCGGGCATGACTCGCAGGCAGGCCTCGACCTCCTTTTTGAGATGGAGCGGAATTTTCGGGTCGGACGTGGTGAGGGTGAGAGCCACGCGGGCGGTGCCCTCGATCAAGGCGGCGGATTTGACGATCCCAAAAGAGACGATGTCGCGGCTGAAACCGGGGTATTTGACCTGCTTGAGGTGTTCTTTGATGTCTTCGGGATTCATGGGCGGATAAATGAAGCTGAAAAATGGTTTGGCGTTGAGACTGCGAGTGGCGGGGTAAATAGATGAACGGTCAACACTCCACATGCCTACCCAACTTTTCTCCTCTTTCAAAACCCTCTTCCTTATCGTGCTGGCCGCAATCGCGGCTGGTTCCTCATCGCAGGCCCTCGCGCAGAGTGCTGAGCGCAAGCTCGGTGACGTCGTCATTAGCGCGAATCTAAAAAATATGCCGATCGCGGTCTCGGCCACCACGCCCGAGCTACAAACGCTGGCTCGCACCGCCTTCTCCGCGCACGGTGCCTTTCGCCTCCAGCCGCAGGGCTTCGCCTTCGAGGTGAAGTTCGCTCCCGCCGCGACAAATCAGATGCAGGTCACCATCAGCAAAGCGGGCGCGGTTGTGCTCAACCAAGTCGTCTCCGGCAGCTCCTCGCGCAACGCGCTCCTGCGTGCGGCCGATGCGGCGGTGCGCGCGATGACTGGCAAACCAGGCTTCTTCGCCTCGCGTCTGGCCTTCATCGGCGAACGGACCGGCAAGCCCGAAGTGTATGTCGGCGACCTCTTCCTCGGCGAAGTCCGCCAGATCACCAACGACCGCGCGCTCGCCCTGAATCCCGAGTGGTCGCCCGACGGTGGCCGCCTGCTCTACACCAGCTTTTTTCGCACCGGTTTCCCTGATATTTTCTCGCTCGATTTGAACAACCTCCAGCGCTCGACCTATGTGAGCCTGAAGGGCACCAACAGTGGCGCACGCTTCAGCCCCGACGGCCGCAACGTCGCCATGGTGCTCTCCGGCGAAGGCAACCCCGAGATCTACGTGGGCAACGCCCAAGGCCGCCAGATCACCCGCAAGACCCGAACCCAGGCAGTCGAGGCCAGCCCCTGTTTTTCGCCAGATAACTCGCAGATCGTCTTCACCTCCGACTCGATGGGCGCTCCGCAGCTTTTTGTGATGCCGGCGGCGGGCGGCACGGCTCGTCGCCTCGTCACCCAGCTCAGCCGCTACTGCGCGGAGCCGGATTGGAGCAAGGCCGATCCGCGCAAACTCGCCTTCACGCTGCGCACTGGCAGCGGCTACCAGATCGGCGTGTATGACTTCTCGACCGCCACGGCCAAAATCGTGTCAAAGGCTCCGTCCGATGCAGTCGAGCCAACCTGGCTGGCGGATGGTCGCCACTTGGTATTTACCGCGCGCTCCGCAAACCAGCGTGCGTTGTGGATTCTGGATACAGAGAACGGCAAAGCCACCGCGCTCAGCAACTCGTCCGTCGGCATGTTGTCGCAGCCCAGCGTGCTCGATCCGCGATAAAATCCCGGATCACTTCCGTCCACTCAACCCGCCGTCTCTTCCGGAGCGGCGGGTTTTTTACTGTCCGGCCGGGCGATCCAGACTGCGGCCGCGAGCAAAACGAAGGCGACGACCAGTCGCCCGAGGTGCGCCCGCTCTTTAAAGACCACCAACGACACCAGCACCGCCAGCGGAACCTTGGCGTTGTTCAGCGCGGCCAGCGTGCCGATGTTGACCCGGAGCGCCCCGAGATTCCACGCGAAGAAACCGATTCCACTTGCGACCAGGCCGAGAAACGCCAGCACGCCCCATTGCAGCGTGGTGGGAGCGAATACGGACCATTTCACCAGCGGAGCGGCGGCTAATGCCGTAGTAGCGAACGCGCCGACGATCAGCCATGCGAAAAGATGCGCGTCGTTGAGATGTGGCAGCGCGGGGCGGGTGCGCTTGTAGGCGATCTGCCCGGCGGCGAAGCAAAGGTTGGCTCCCTGAACGATGAAGAAGCCGATGATGAAATTCGGCGTGCCCACGCCGCCCCACACCAAAACGCCCGCGCCCACCGCGGAGAGCAAAGCGGCGGCGGCGTGGCGCAGCGCGAGACTGTTCTCCAAGGCGCCGTCGAGCAAAGCAACATAGAGCGGCGTGAGAATGGTAAACAGCGCGACCTCGTGGGCCTGCAGGCGCTGGAAGGCCTGCATGTAGAGCAGATACATTACCCCGAACTGGATCGCGCCGATACCCGCGAGCCACGCAGCGGTGCGCTTGGCGATGGCGCCAGTCCGCAGAAAGGGAGCGAAGATCAGCAACGCAAACCCCAGACGGATCACCGCCACCGCCGGCGGAGGCAGGTCGGTGAGCGTGGCCTTGATCAGTCCGAAGGAAAAAGCCCAGAGCAGGGAAACGGCGAGAAGGAGGAGCATGAGAGAGAAACATTTGCCGGCCGGCGATTGCAGGAGCCGCGGGAACAAAACCACGACACTGACCGACGCACAAAGACCTTAAACTGCGTCGCTCTCCGTCCCGAAGGCAAGAGGGCAGCGAGCGGGCGAAGTAACCACGCCGCTCTCAGCCGGCACTAACGCGACGCCGCTTCGAACTCGAGGTGAAACAGGCGCGCGCGCCCCTCTGCGGCGGGACGCCAAAACCAGCCTTTGGTGTCCCAACATTGGGCGTAGGAAAAGCGTTCGCTCAATGCCTGATACAAGCCTATCGCCGCCGAGGTATCGCCCAGTAATTCGCGGCCCTGCGCGGCGATCAGGTAGCAGACTGCGACATCATTCAGGGCAGAAAGTGAGAAGATCTTTTCTCGTTCGGCGGCGGGTATAATCGCGGTGAGCGCGGCTTGCTGGCGGCGCGCCTCGGCTTCGAAGAGATCGCGGCACTTTCCCGTGTAGGCGACGACGGCCTCGAAATCCCTCGCCGCAAGCGCATCCCACGCGCGGGCCGTGAGGGCGGCGGAAGTCGTCACGCTGAAATCAAATCTGGCGGCCGGTGGAGTCGCCGGACCAGCGCTCGCGACGGCATCCGCCGTTGCCAGGAAAAGAGCCAAGCAAACACCGATCGCCGCGCTGCGAGTTTTCAAAAAACGGTGCATGCCGGAGAAAGGACCAAGCTCTACCCGGCGCTGGGCTTGAGCGGGGCGAGGGTCTCGCCCGCCCGAAGTTCGCAGTTGAGTAAAATATGCTGGTTCGAGTCGAAGCGCTTCATGACCAAGTCGAGCAAACGCTTCCCGCCGATTAAGCCGATTTGACAGTAAGGAATCTGAACCGTTGAGAGAAGCGGTGCGCCTGCGGGCCGGACGATGCCGTCAAAGCCCGCGACCGAGACATCCTGAGGGATCTGCAAGCCCTCTTTTTTAAAGTGATTGATCAAGTCGTAGGCTTGGTGGTCCGCCGCGCAAAGCCAGGCGGTCACGCCATCGCGAGTGCGCTCGAGCGCCTTGGCCTGGGCGGCATCCGCACCGAGCGGATGACGATGGCTGACGTTGATGACATCGGCCGGATCGAGATCGAGTCCCTTTGCGGTGAGTTTTTCGACAAATGCGCTATACCTCCGCAGCGCCCAACTCGCTTCGACCGGGTAGCGCCACGTGAAAAAACCGATCCGACGATGCCCGAGGGCGCTCAACTCGTCTATCAAGCGGCTCACCCCACGGTAGTGATCAACGTCCACGCAATCGAGCGGTTGGGCACCATACTGCTCGACCAGCGATACCACCGGGTAGCGGCTTTTGAGTTCGTTCACGACCGAAACCGGAAAAGGATAGATCAGCACGACCCCGTCCCACACCCGCCGGCGCGAACTGAGAATGTGACTAAAGGAGGGCTCGTTTAAGTGAAGCACCTCCGGACGGACGAAATGTAAGTCCAGGCGCACCTTGTGAGCCCGTGCGAACTCCGAGAGCCCATTGAGCAACTCCTGCCCGGGATTCCCGTAGTCGGTGTGCTTGAAACTCGGTAACTCCACGCAAATCAACACCCCAAAAGAGAGACGTGTGGCGACGCGGCGATGCGCGGCGGGTTCACGTTTTTCCAAGTGACTGTAGCCGAGACGGGACGCGAGCGCGAAGACCTTTGCCCGAGTCTCCGAGTTGATCCCGGGGTGATTCGTAAAACAACGAGAGACCGTTGCCCTTGAAAGCTTTAGGCGGTTGGCGATGAACTGCTGATTGACTTTACCGTCGATTGCCATGGGGCCGTCATGAACCCCTGAACGACGTGGGAAGTAAACCGCATTCTCATGCGAACCGGGCGTCGAGGAATGTTTGGTCATGATAAACCCAATTACAACAAACCCCTGTCTGATTATGCAATTTTATGCATCTTGCAAGCTTTACATTTGCTCAGGTGCCACACAGGTTTGCAGGTGTGAATGCCTCCCCTTTCCTTCGGCGTCCGTGGTTCGAAGTCGTTAGTTTTTGCGGATTAGTCGCCGGCTGCTGCGCTGCATCGCCGAAAGTGGAGGTCGCCCCCGCGCCGGACGGCGGCTGGCAGCTTTTGCGCGATGGCGAACCCTACACAGTGAGGGGCGCGGGCGGCGATACTCACTTGGAAGAGTTAAAAAAGATAGGCGGGACCACCATTCGAACCTGGGGTATTGATCAGTTGGAAGCGCAAGTTAACGGAAAGTCGCTCTTGGAACGATGCCAGGAACTCGGCCTCACCATAATGGCCGGGATTTGGATTGAACACTCCCGCCATGGTTTCGACTACTCCGACCCCGCTCAGCTCCAGCTCCAGCGCGATGCCGTAAGGAAAAGCGTTCGGCGCTATAAAAACCATCCAGCCATATTGTTGTGGGGCTTGGGTAACGAAATGGAGGGCCCGAGCGCCGACGGGAGCGATACGAGGGTTTGGTGCGAACTCGAGGAACTTGCCAAGATCGTGAAGGAAGAGGACCCGCGCCACCCCGTTTGCACCGTCATCGCCGGTGCCGCGACGCCCAAGGTGCACGCACTCATGCGCAACTACCCTTCGCTGGATATTCTTGGAGTGAACGCCTACGGAGGGGCCGCCGGCGTCGGTGCAGCGGTTGCCGAGGCTGGCTGGACGAAGCCATTTATCCTCGCTGAGTTCGGGCCCACGGGCCACTGGGAGGTCAAGCAGACCGACTGGGGAGCGCCAATCGAGCCCCTGGCCAAAGTGAAGGCGGCCAACTACTATACCGCCTACCGAAGCGTGATGGAAGATAGCCGCGGCCGTTGCCTCGGGACCTTCGCCTTCGTGTGGGGACACAAACAAGAGACGACTGCGACGTGGTATGGCATGTTTCTCGCCACTGGGGAAAAACTACCGACCGTTGACGCCGTGGCCTACGCGTGGAGCGGAAAATGGCCAACAAACCGCAGCCCGCGCATCGAAAACCTCGAGGCCTCTTTCGTCGGCGGCGTGGTCGCGGCCGGTGAGCGATTAAGCGCCAATGCGGTGGTGGGCGACAAAGACGGCGACCCGCTCAGCTTCGAGTGGCGCATCGTCGCGGAGAGCACGGATCGCAAAGAGGGCGGAGACTTCGAACGCGCGCCTCCCTCCCTCCCCGAGTGCGTAATCAAAGGCGATGGCCCTTACGCCGAATTTCTCTCCCCCAGCATACCCGGACCTTACCGCGTTTTCCTCTACGTCCGGGACGGAAACGGGGGGGCGAGCGCGGATAATTTTCCGTTTCTCGTGAAATAGCGGGAGTGCAAGAATCCCGACGGAAATCACGCCGCGCCAGACGCCAGCCCCGGCCTTGTCACCCCACGCAAGATCGACCGTAAAATCTGATCCACAGCGGATTAACAAGCTCAAGATTACCCCGCAAAAATACATCTGCAATTCTATGCAATCATACCTTGACAGTTCCGCTTTAGATGGTAGTTATTAGACGAAGTGAAAAGCCCCGGTCCCAGCCGACGACAATCACGCCCCTTCCTTTTCGATACCCCAAACGAACGCTCCGCTGATTCCCGAACCAACCTACGCGCCGTCTTCGACTCGTGCCGATAGCGCTGCCGATCTCCCCTACCCCTTGTAAGTTTTAACCATGTATCATGGTTATGAATTCCTTTTCGCCTGATACCTAAATTTCTTTCGGAACGAGTTCGTTCAGTTTCCCTGTCTCCCCACTCAATCTTTTACCCCAATGACATCTCTCACAAGATTCTCTTCCAGCGTTTCAATTGCATTGTATTGCATTGTCGGCAGCCTGAACCTCCAAGGCGCGTCAACCACCCTGCTTGACCTGAATTTCGACAGCGCCGCCACGACTTATGCTGGCTGGGGCTCGACCGCCTTGACTGGCACACCCGGAAATGGCGTCGCCACCCTCGTTCCAACTGTTGCCGGGAGTTCTGGATTCGCCAGTCCCCTCTTCGCAACCGCACCCACCAGCGGCTACCTCGCCCTGACGCCGAACGCCTCGGCGGTCAAAGCCGCGTCCTACTTCGGCGGTTGGGCCGCGAATGTGACGCTGGCCACGGTAAATAGTCCCTACACCGCCGGCGGCTTCGGGCAGACCGATTTGAGCAAGGTTTCATTGACCGCTCGTATTCGCGCACGAGGCATGCCTGCAAACGGAGCTGTGGTGATTCTCGAAATCAGGGCGAGTGGAGATAATCCCGGGCTACCGACATCCGGCTACAAGCGTATCCGTTTTGAGCCTACATTCCTGAGCGATAACGATTGGACCACGGTAGGCGGCACCCTCGATACAGCGGGGCTTACGGCGGCCAAAGGGTCGTCCTACAATTTCCTGACCACCTCCGCGCAATATACCGTTCTCGCCGAGCTCAGCGGCTTCAATCGCTTTGGAGTTGCGGGATACGTGGCCTACAATTCGCCAAGCGGCGCCTCCAATGGCGGCCGCAAAAACCCCGGCTTTGACCTAACCGCCTCCGGTGTTCGCGTCGAGATAGATGACGTTAAACTCGTCGTCACCGATCCGGCTACCACCGGTTACGTCGCGGCTACCACGCCGGCTCAACTCCTGCGTAATGCTAATTTCAATACGGGCGATGCCAATTGGTCGCTCTTCGAAGGGGCCTACGTCTCCTCCGACTCCTACAGCGAGGACGGCTCGAAGTTTGCCTTCATCCCGGGCTGGAGCGGTAGCCAATACGCTGGCTTCATGCAAAACTCCATCGCAGTGGACCCCACCAACGGGGACTTTTTCACCGCCACGTTCCGCGCCAAGTTCGAGACCAACTTCAAGGCGGACAGAACCATCGTAGCCTTCATGGATGGCGGCGGGGTCAACTCGTTTCTCGAGGTGGATATCACCGAGGACATCGCACCTCGTTTGGGCCAATGGGCCACCTACACCGCTACGTTCAAGGCCAGCGCGGCCAACATCGCTGCCATGAACGGCTCCATGTCGCTCAAAATCCAGCCGCTCGTCCGCACCGCCAACGGCACTCCCTTTTCCAGCGCACTCATTGACAACGTGGTGCTGGCCCAGAGCGCGACGGCAACCGTGGGCCCGCAAGTCGCCGTTAAAGTCGCGGGTTCTGCACGCACTGCGGGTGAATCCGTTGTGTTAGGCAGCCCCGCCATTGGCAAAACCACGCCCTACGCTCTCAAACTCGAAAATCGCGGCGCGCAGGATCTCACCATCACCGCGGTGAATCTCAGCTCTGGCGGTTTTGCCCTCTCATCGCTTTCCCTGCCACTTACGCTCGCACCCGGCGCCAGCCAGTCCGCCACCATCACGGCCGCGCCCTCCGCGCTCGGCAGCCTTTCCGGTGTGCTCACCGTGACCAGCAACGACAAAGACGTCGCTGACCAGAGCTACGTCGTAAACCTTTCCGCGTCATCCACCACAATCGTGGACGCCTTCGATACTGCCGCGACCGCAACCCAGTTGGGTTGGCTGATCTACGCTTCGACCACCAATCTTGGCAACGCCAGCTCCCTCTCAGTCGTCTCTGGTGCGTTGGAGATGAGCGTCAATTCGTCCGCCGACACCTACCCCTGGACCTACATCGCCAGCAAAGCTTTCGCATCACCAGGCACGATTGATCTGAGCAGCAGCGCTCTGAATGTCGCACTTCGGGCTCAGGGGAAATTCTCAGGGAGCGCCAACAACAAAGTTCAAATCCGGCTGGAGTCGCTCAACGCCGCCGGAAACGTCACCGGAAAGATCGAGCTGGGCACCCAAGTTGACGAGACCACCGCCGGGGCCGCCCCCGGCTCGACCGCCTACTTCACGACCGATGGCATCAATGACCGCGTGGCGGTGCTACTCCCCGAGGGCGGCACTTACACGACCGTGGGGGGCTCCCTAGACTCTACTGGCGTGAGAACCACTTTCGACGTCAGCGCCCCGATGTTCCGCTTGGTCCTTCAAATGACCGACTTTGAGTTCGATAAAGATGCTGGCAACCTCGTCCAAGTTGACTCCGTTAATCTCACCCTGGGCACCAAGGCATTCGCCATCACGAATGGTGGCTTCGAGAGTGACTTGACTGATCCGGGCACCGGCCTCGCACCCGCCACTTGGTCACAATTCCCAACCGCCGGAGTGAGCAAGAATATCGTCACCAACGGAGGCGAAGTTTATAATGCCACCCTGCAAAATGCCGACCCGACCGCTACTTTCAGCGCCTACGCCGGCAGCAAAGCGCTCAAGGTCTATGGCCAGAACTACTACGCCGGCGGCGTCTGGCAGGGGCCCAGCCAGACCGGCACCGTCTACCAGTCTTTCCTCACCACCGACACCACTTCCCTTGCCGCTGGCACCGAGATCCATGCTCGGGCGGTCGCCAAGGTCTTCGGCGTCGATCCTCTTACCGGTGGCACAACCTTCAACTTCGGGTTTAAATACTTGAACTCCGCCAATGGCGAAATCAGCCGGAGCGTCACCACCCTCACCGCCAGCACTGATACCCCCGATTCATGGGTGGCCCTCACTGCTAATGGCACCATTCCCGTCGGCACGGCCAAAATTGAGCTGGTTTCAGAATTCATCCAGAACGCAGCCACAGATGGCGGTTCCGTTTACCTCGACGAGGTTTCCGTGGGCTTCGGCGCTGTAACGCCTAGCCTCACTATCGGCGCCAAGATTTACGATCTCGTCTGGTCCGACGAGTTCGACGGCACCTCGCTCAATCTCGCAAATTGGACCCCTGAACTCGGCGGCGGCGGCTGGGGCAACAACGAGGTCCAGACTTACACCGCCGAATCCGAAAACCTCCGCGTCGCTGGCGGTTCCTTGATCATCGAGGCTAAAAAGGTCGGCGCAAACTGGACTTCTGCCCGTATCAAATCCCTAGGCAAACGGAGCTTCAAATTCGGTAAGATCGAGTTCCGCGCCAAGCTTCCGTCCGGCGTCGGCCCTTGGCCCGCCGCTTGGATGATGGGAGAAAACATCGGCACCGTCGGCTGGCCTAACTGCGGCGAGATCGACGTCCTGGAATGGCGCGGCACCGGCTCAGATGCCAACACCGTCGGCCACGCCACCCACTCGCCCAGCCGTTTCGGCGGCAACCCGATCGAAGCGCGCGTGCCAGTCACCAATCCCTCCGGCGCTTTCCACACCTACGCCGTGGTTTGGGAAACCAACCGGGTCACCTTCAGCGTTGATGGAGTGACCTCTGCGACCTGGACCACCGCCGATACCGGCAGCCCGTTTGAAAAGGAATTCTTCATCCTCCTCAACTTGGCGATGGGCGGCGCCTACGTCAGCAACCAGATTGATTCGGCTCTCACTGGTGCTACCTACGAAGTTGACTACGTGCGGGTTTACCAAACTCCCTCGGTCGTCGCCGACACCACCGCCCCAGTGATTTCACTCACCGGATCATCGAGCGTCTCCGTGAATTGGGGCTCGTCCTACACCGACGCCGGCGCCACGGCCACTGACAACGTTGATTCGTCCGTATCCGTCACCACCCAGGGCAGCGTCAACACGTCTCTCCCCGGCACTTATACGATCACCTATAGCGCATCCGACGTCGCCGGCAATGCCGCCACCGCCGTGACTCGCACCGTCACCGTCGCAATCGCAAATCCTTCGTCCGTAGGCACCGATGGCTACTCTCCGCTCCTAAAGTATGCCTTCGGGGCGAGCACTCCCAGTGACACGATCCAGCCCCCGATCGTCTCAACGGCCACGAATGTCCTCAACCTGACCGCGATCGTGCGGACGAATGATTCCGGACTGACCGTGACGGCCGAATCCTCGACCGATCTCTCGAACTCCAGTGGATGGACCACCGCAGGCGTCAGCGTCGCGGCAGCCGCCAGCCAGAGCAATGTCCCTTCCGGCTGCATCAGAAACATCTACTCCGTCTCGACCGCCGGTGCCGCCCGTAAGTTCTTAAGAATCAAAGCCGTAAAGTAACCTAAACCACACAAAATCGTGAACTTTACGACCTTCGCAAAGCGCCGCGCCTTCACCTTAATTGAGCTGCTGACCGTCATTGCTATTATCGGAATCCTCGCCGCGATTATAATCCCCACGGTTGGCTCCGTCCGGGACGCCGCCAAGGCCAGCGCGTGCATCTCAGGCGTGCGGCAGATCGCCCTCGCAGCGGTTGTATACGCCAACGAAAACAAAAACCTGCTCCCGAGTGCAGGCACCGGGGACGACCCCGCCTGGGCCAGGACCTTGGCCGCCTATATTAACACCCCACCGAGCCAGAAAGGCACTATCTTCGTCTGCCCCGGCTCCATCCTTCCCACGGAGGAATCCACCAATCCCACCGATGTCGTTCTCACCTACGGCACGCACGCAGGACTGATGCCCCGTGACAAGCCTGCCCTATCCCTTTCTAAAGTATCCCGTCTCTCCGACGTGATTCTCATCGCCGATATGTGCCAGGATCCAGCGAACAAAGGGTGGAGCCCAAACTCAATCGAAAAGCCCGATACCTTCGCGTCACAGAGCGGTTCACGCGGCGCTTCCGTCGATTTAGAAGCCTTCATCAGCACCGCGACTGATGATGACACCCGAAAAAACCCGTGGATGCGCTACCGCCACAAAGGAAAAGTAAACGTAGCCATGTGCGACGGCCACGCCGTGGCGATGGCCAAGGGAACGATCAAAAACCGGAACGTTATATTTACCCAATAGAAAAAGGCGCGGCTCGGGAAACCTCGTGCGCCCCCCAATTTTTTGCCAAGTCGCAAAATAGAAAAACATACAACCCCCAAACCCAAATGAACACAAAGTCAGATAGTAATATAAAAATCGGTCTGTCCACGCTCGCAGTCGCCCTCGGCATTCTTATGCCGGCGAGTGCGTCCGCAGAAGTATCCTTCAGCGATAACTTCAACTCCTACGAAAATGGGTCCACCCTTGGCAGCCCTTGGCAATGGAACGTAGAAACATTCAGTTCGAGCGGTGGTTATATCAGTGGTTACTACCCGGGAGACATCCCTTCCGCGGGTGTCCATGCGATCCTGAACACGGAAGCCGGAAACAATGCTTCGAACGTGTTAAAGTTTTATGGTGACTACGGCTACTCGCCGAACTTCGAAGATAACAAACTCGTGCAGACCACCATTTACATCAATCGCGTGCTTTCGGCTGCGGATGTGGTTGCCGGCACCGTGCGCTTAGACTTCGACTATTATAAATGGGCTGCCGAGGAAAACGGTTTGGGTGGAGTGTCAACCGCCCGCGGCTGGGTTAAACTCCTTGCGGCAAACTTCAGCGACACCTACTACGTCAACAACTTCGATATCACTGCGAGTTCTGGGCACGGAACTGCAGTGATCACCTTCGATGGCACTCAGGAGGGTCTGAATCTCCAATACGGATTCAGTGTTATTTCCCAAAACTACTCCCCGACCGCGATCGGCATCGATAACGTAGCAGTCGCCCGGGTGGCAGCCATTCCCGAGCCGTCCGCCTTCAGTTTGATTGGAGCATGCTTCGCGGGTGCTTTCGTAATGTTTAAACGCCGCCGCTCAGCTTCCTAAACGGAGCAAACCGGCCTCGCCTCAAGCTGTGCGTCCACAAGACGCACAGTTTTTTTGTGTCACTCCGCATCGACCTAATACCATTTATCCTAAAAACGGCATTGGAAACCGCGGATTACGCGGATGGACGCGGATACCAGACGATTGCCAAATATCGATGCGTCACCCCCAGGTTGAGTTCCTTCGGTTCGTGGTATTTTCTGTATCCTGTTTTTATCCGCTCGATCCGCGTAATCCGCGGTCGGTTTGCACTGGCGAATCTAGGCTCAGCTCTCTGTGCACTCGGTGTCGGAGCTCTGTGTTCCCTGTGGTGAAAAACTCATCGGTAAAGTTTACGAAGGAGTTCCGACAGTGTGAGTGTTACTGCATGCTAGGGTCAGACGCGGAAAATCGCGCCGAGCTTTTTACCAAGCACGATGCTCAAGCCCACGATGCAGATGCCGAGAAAAACCATCGCCCACACACCCAGCGCGCTGGCGATGAACTGGCCATCGCCGAGCATTTGGAAGAGTTCCAAGATCGCCTTGGTAATCGGGTAAAAGGCCTGCTTCTGTGCGAGAATCAGCGAGTCTGATACCTCCAACATCGCGAAGGCAAAGGCCAGCAGACCGCCCGCGATAAGATTGGCGGCAATGAGGGGCAGCGTGATCTTGCGCAGGGCGCGCAGGGGCGGACAACCGAGGTTTTGCGCGGCTTCCTCCAGCGTCTCACTGGTTTGTTGGAAACCCGCCACCGCCGAGCGCACCACGTAGGGCAAGCGTCGCACCGAGTAGGCGATGATGAGCAGGATGGTCGGGTTCTCCACCGGGTTGAGGAAGGCGAAGGCTTTCCCTTCCTGACTCATCGCCAGGTAACCGAAGGCAACCACCAGTCCCGGCACTGCCAGCGGCAGCATGGCCAGCACGTCGAGCACGCCACGGTAGCGGAGTTTTGAGCGCACCACGACGTAGGCAATGGCGATGCCGAGCACGATATCAATGAGGGTCGAGGCGGCGGCAAATTTAAGACTGTTGCCAATCGCCGAGACGGTGAGCGGGTGGCCGAGCGCGAGTTCGAAGTTCTGTAAGGTGTAGCCACTCGGCAGCACCCGCGCATACCAATCGGTGGCGAAAGCGGTCAGGACCACGCCGACGTGCGGCAGCACCGCCAGGGCGGTCACCGCGCCGAAAGCCGCGGTGCAAAGCAAGGCGGGTAAAAGGGGCAAGGCGCGCGGTCCGCCGGTGGACGAGGCCTTCGCCATCATCGCGTAGTTTTGACGGCCGAAGAGGCCCTTTCCGAGGGCGTAGAGTCCGGTGGTGCTGAGCAACATCAGCGTGACCAAGGCGTAAGGCGCGGGGTTCGCACCGATGTCCTTGAGCCCGTAAAAAATCTGCACCGAGGTCGTGCGCGAGTAGTCGAAAATCAGGGGCACGCCGAGTTCGGTGAAGCCCGCAATGAAAACGATGGTGCCGCCGGCAAAGAGTCCCGGCTTGATGAGAGGCAGCGTCACACGACGGAAACGACGAAACCCGGTGCAACCGAGGTTTTGCGCGGCCTCCTCCATCGCGGGATCCACGTTAGCGAGGGCGGCGGCGCAATTGAGATACACAATCGGGTAAACGGAGAGCGCGGTGACGGCGGCCACACCCCAAAAAGGCGCAACGGCAAACCAATCAAAGGTCCAACCTTCGGGGCGGACGCCGATGTTGATCAGGAACGCATTGAGCGCGCCGTATTGTCCGAAAATCTGTTTGATGCCGATGGCACCCACGAATGGCGGCAGGATCATCGGGACGAGCACTACCGACGAGAGCGCCATCTTGCCCGGGAATTGGAAGCGGTCGGTGATAAAGGCGAGCGGCAGGCCGATCGCGAAGGCGATGCCGGTGACAGCGCAGGCCAGCATGAACGAGTTGAAGAGGCCTCCTCGATAGAGCGGATCCGCCAGAATGGCGGCGAAGGTGCGCAGGGTGAATTGACCATCCGCATCAATGAAGCCGCCCTTCAGTATTTGAAAGATGGGCCAAAGAAAAAACACCGCGAAGAAAAGCGCGGTGAAAGCGAAGACCGAACGGGCAAAGTTCTGCGACATCGAGAGAGAGCCTGCAAAGAACCTGCAGCCCTTGGCCACGAAAAAGCGGTGAGATTTTAACGCCAGGCGAGCACGAAGCGGTCACGCTTGCTCAGATCCGGCACGGACTCCGCCCGCTGCAGATCGGCGGCGGTGAGTTCACTGAGCAGCGCTGCGTGGTGGGCGATTCCCGTTTCCATCGCGAGCAAGCCTCCTTCAGCGAGGCGCGATTTGGCCTCGCGCACGATCACGCGCAGGTCGGCCAGACCCTCGTCGGAAGCGACCAAGGCGGCACGGGGGTCGTGAGCCCTGACTTCGGGCTCCGCCGCCGCTACTTCGGCCTCGGTGAGGTAGGGCGGGTTACTGACGATCACATCGAAGGTATCGCCAACGGGCAGGGCTGAAAACCAGTCGGATTTAAGAAAAGTCACGCGCTCGCTCATTCCAAGGGCGCTCGCGTTTTCGCGGGCGAGAGCGAGTGCGTCGTCACTTGCGTCCACCGCGGTTACTTGCGCCTCAG
>CAMDHP010000058.1 GCA_945898185.1 Akkermansia muciniphila
CCTTCGTGCGCGGGCAGGTCATACATGATTTCGAGCATGAGCTGCTCCAAAATGGACCGCAGCGCACGAGCTCCGGTTTTGAGAAGCAGCGCCTTGGCCGCGATGGCGCGAATCGCATCGGGGGTAAATCTTAGACTCGCGCCGTCCATCGCGAAAAGTTTGGCGTATTGCTTCACCAAGGCATTTTTAGTGCCGAGAAGGATCTGCTCGAAATCCTCTTGTCGGAGCGGTGCAAGCACGGAAACCATCGGCAGCCGTCCGATGAACTCGGGGATCATGCCGAAGCGCACCAAATCTTCAGGCGCGAGCGACTTCATCAAGAGTTCGGCCGCGTCTTCTTCGGAGTTTTTCAACGCAACACCGGCGGTTTTCGCAGCGCCCGGATGGTTCGCACCGAAGCCGAGGCCACGAGCGCCGATGCGCCGCTGCACGATGGAGTCGAGCCCGACGAAGGCGCCGCCGCAGATGAACAGAATGTTTTGAGTGTTCACCTGCACCAGTTCCTGGTTCGGGTGCTTGCGCCCGCCTTGGGGTGGCACGTTGCACACCGTGCCTTCGAGGATTTTCAGGAGCGCCTGCTGCACGCCTTCGCCCGAGACGTCGCGGGTGATGGAGACGTTCTCGGTTTTGCGGCCGATCTTATCGATTTCATCAATGTAGATGATGCCGCACTCAGCGCGCCGGATGTCGTAGTTGGCGTTTTGAAGGAGGCGCACGACGACATTTTCGACGTCTTCGCCGACGTAGCCGGCTTCCGTCAATGTCGTGGCGTCGGCGATGGCAAAGGGCACTTCAAGGATGCGCGCGAGGGTGCGGGCCAACAAGGTTTTGCCCGAGCCAGTTGGGCCAGCAAGGAGGATGTTACTTTTCTCAACTTCGATGTCGTTGAACTCGGGCGCGAGGATGCTGGCGGTGTGATCGGGCGAGCCAGCGGCAAAAGTGAGCCGCTTGTAGTGGTTGTAAACCGCGACTGAGAGGACCTTCTTCGCGTGGCCCTGCCCGATCACGAAGTCGTCAAGCGTGCGTTTGATCTGGGAGGGTTTTACCAACCTGAAGGTCGGCTTCTTATCAATGGCCGGGGTAGTGGCCTCGCGATCAATGATCGTTTTGCAAACCGTGACGCAGGAGTCGCAGATGTAAACGCCGGGGCCCGATATGAGTTTTTTCACCTCGGGCTGCGCTTTTCCGCAGAAAGAACAAAGATTTACGCGGGTTGCTTTTGCCATGGGATCAAGTCGTCCTAATGGTAACTGGAGTCCCTTGAGAGTCGAGCCGCAAAGGGCCCGGCATGGCATGAGCGTTTCCGTCGGAGGGATCAGAACTTCAGACGAGGCGGAGAACGCCGCGGCAGTCTCCCGGGAAGACGCCCGAGCCAGTCCGTAAGAAGATACCCTGCACCCTCCCGCCGGAAACGGCGTCATACCATTTATGTTTTGAATCGATACTCACGCTATGAGGTGGGATCCCGCAGGCTGGACCCTACATCAGAATACCCAAACTATAGATACAGTTTTATTTAAAATACTCTGAACCTCCGTGCAAACTGCGCTCACTTTTCTAGCGGCGCGGTTTTTTGCGTTTAGAACTTCGCCCTCCGCGCCGCCCCGCGCTTGCATTAGCACGTAGGGTCAGGCTTTTCTTTCGGGCAGATGTCGCTCGATACGCCGATCACCGTTTACAACCGCCTCACCGGGCAGATCGAAACCGAGCAGGTTTACGGCGAGGGCTGGCTCAAATGGACCTATGGCACCTCGTTTGGCCGCCTATGCCTGGCTGCACTCGTCCGCCGCGCGTGGTTTTCACACTGGTATGGCTGGCGTATGAACCAGCCAAAAAGCGTGCAAAAGGTGCTGCCCTTTATCGTTCGCTACGATCTGGACGCCGACGAGTTCACCAAACCCGCCACCGCCTTCCGCACCTTCAACGAATTTTTTTACCGCACCCTCAAATCCTCGGCCCGCCCGATTGTCGCCGGCGAGGCCGTCGCCGTGCTGCCCGCCGACGGCCGCCACCTCGCTTTTCAAAATGCGGACACCGCCGACGGGTTCTACATAAAAGGAGCGAAGTTCACCCTCGGCGAATTGTTGGGCTCGGACGCCTTGGGCGCGGAGTTTGCCGGAGGCAGTCTGCTGATCTCGCGCCTTTGTCCGGTGGACTACCATCGCTTCCATTTCCCCGTTGCCGGCACACCCGACGAAGCGCGCCTGATAAACGGCTGGCTGTATTCCGTCAGCCCCATCGCTCTCCGGCGCAACGTCCGCTACCTGGTCCAAAACAAACGCATGCTTACGCTGATTGAAACCGCGCGCTTTGGTCGGGTGGCCGTGCTTGAAATCGGCGCGACGTGCGTCGGCAGTATTTTACAAAGCTACGTTCCCGGCCGCCACGTGGACAAAGGTGAGGAAAAAGGACTGTTCGCCTTTGGAGGCTCTTGCGTAGTCACCGTGTTTGCCAAGGACCGCATTTGTTTCGACGCCGATCTCGTCTCCTCCAGCGCAGAGCAACGGGAAGTCTACGCACGCATAGGCCAGTCACTCGGCCGGGCCACGGCGTGAGCCCACGCGGCGCAGCCGAACGGTTCGATCCAGTTTTATCAAACTCGCGCCCGATGCTTGCCTAAGAAGAGAGTGCGGTTTCGCCTTCGGCATGCCACCCCACCCCCGTTTTCGCGAAGCGCTGCGCTTCTGGCTGAAACTCGGTTTCATCAGCTTCGGGGGGCCGGCGGGGCAGATCGCTATCATGCAGACCGAGCTGGTCGAACGCCGCCGCTGGATCGGCCAAGAACGCTTCCTCCACGCTCTGAACTTCTGCATGCTCCTTCCCGGCCCCGAGGCCCAGCAACTAGCCATCTACTGCGGCTGGCTGCTGCACCGGACCTGGGGCGGCATCGTCGCTGGCGTTCTTTTCGTCCTGCCCGCTGCGTTCCTGCTTTGGGGTCTAGCCTGGCTTTACATGACGCACGGCAACGTGCCCTGGATCGCGGCGGTTTTTTCCGGCCTCAAGCCAGCGGTTCTGGCGATCGTAGTGGCGGCGGTATTACGAATCGGCGGAAAGGCACTGCGCAACCGGGCCATGTGGGGAGTGGCCGCGACCGCGTTTGCGCTGCTGTTTTTCGGGGTGGCGCCCTTCCCGGTGGTGGTGCTGGGCGCGCTCGCTGCGGGCCTGATTGGCGGAAGACTGGCGCCACAGCTTTTCGTCCCGGCCAGCGGCGGCCACGGGGACGGCAGCGCGGGCGCGGTGAAGCCAGTAAGGGGCGCGGTGATTCAAGACGCGGCCGAGAGCGCGAGCGTGCGGCCCTCGTGGGGGCGGGCATTGAAAGTGGTGGTGATCGGCGGCGGGCTCTGGGCCGCGCCGCTTTTGGCGATCGGCTTTTGGCAGGGCTGGGACGGCACGCTGGCCCGCATGGGCTTCTTCTTTAGCAAGGCGGCGATGGTGACTTTCGGCGGGGCGTATGCTGTTTTACCTTACGTCGGCCAACAAGCGGTGGACAACTTCGGCTGGCTCACCGCGCCGCAGATGCTCGACGGTCTGGCGCTGGCCGAGACCACGCCGGGGCCCCTCATAATGGTTCTGCAATTCGTGGGCTTCGCGGGCGCTTGGGGCCAGCCCGGCGGACTAAGTCCGCTGGTAGCTGCCACGCTGGGCGCGGCGCTGACGACTTGGGTGACCTTTGCGCCGTGCTTTATCTGGATCTTTTTGGGCGCGCCACACATCGAGCGCCTTCGCAGCGTGAAGATTTTAACCGCCGCCTTGGCCACCGTGACGGCCGCAGTGGTGGGCGTGGTCCTCAACCTGGCGGTCTGGTTTGGCTGGCACGCGCTGGTGCCGGCGGCAGACTGGACCCGGCCTGACGGGTTTGCGCTCGCAGTGGCGGTGGCGGCCTTTACCGCCCTGCACCGTTTCAAGGCGAATATGTTCGCCATCATCGCGTCCTGCGCCGCGTTGGGGCTGCTATGGAACGCGTGTTAGGGCGGGGCCAGGAAGTCCGGCGCGGGTTTAACCCGAAATCCGGAATCGGAACCGGTAAGATGTCGTAAGATGCTGGAGCAGATCATCGTGAGCGAACCCAGCGGTGCACTAGAAGTGCATCGCTTCGGGTGAGCGAACGATCAGCTGCCCAGCAGGTTGCGGCAGATAGCCGATTCCCATTTCGGATTTCGGGTTTAACCAAGGTCGCCGCGGCGGGACTTTTTCTCGGACTTCTCGGTCGGGATTTCGTTATCGGTGCGGATGACGAAGACCGGCTCCTTGGTTTTGATCCAGACCTGCTGCTCTTTAAAAACCTTGGCAGGAATATTTTCGATGGCGTCGGCCATGGTCTTGGCGGGCATCATGCGGCCCTTCTTGGTCGTGTTGAATTCGTAGGCGGCCTTGTGGATGCGCTCAATCGTGCTCGTGACCGAGGAGTCCTCGGGTATCTGGAAGACCCAACCGGTGAACTCAGCCTTCTCGGGGAGTTGGCTGTCGGGATCGGATACGACGATCGAATACTGCTTCTTCACCGCCGGCGGCTTCTCCTCGTCGAGCTCGGGCTCGACAGCCTGATTCATTTCCTCGACGATTTGGCGGAGCAGGGCGGGATCGATATCGTTGCGTTTGAGAATCTCTGCGACTTGGTTGACGTCAATTTTGGGCATAGCGGGCGGGCAATTAAAAGGTCACGAAAGGGCACACATGGCTTCGAAAGTAAAGGACGACAGAGTGGCGCAACGTGCGGACGAATTATTCGACGTGGTGGATGAACATGATCGCGTGATCGGGCAGGCGTGCCGCGCCGATGTGCATGCGCGGAAACTGTGGCACCGAGCGATTCACGTGCTGATATTCGACCGGGCGGGGCGAGTCTTTCTGCAACGTCGCTCGCTGGCGAAAGACATCGCACCCGGACGGTGGGACTCTTCGTGCTCGGGGCATCTCGACGCGGGCGAAGACTACGATACGGCGGCGGTGCGCGAGCTGGGAGAAGAGCTCGGGCTGGAGCTGACGGCCGCACCGACGCGCTGGCTGCGCCTCGATGCCTGCGCGCAAACCGGGTGGGAGTTTGTCTGGGTTTACCGGCTGGAGCACGAAGGCCCGTTTCGCCTCCACCCGGCAGAAATCATGGACGGCGCCTGGTATGTGCCGGCCGAGCTGGAGCAGGCGTTGCGCGATAGACCCAACGACTTCGCGGGGGCTTTCCGAACCATTTGGAAGGAGCTGGCCTAGGCAGCTGGGACGGCTCCTTCGCTACGGCTGGTCGTTGGCGCGCTTCAAGTGGGCTCCGCGTTTGAGCGTGGTCGGCGAACTCAGTTCCTCGGTTTTGGCGCGGACGCGTTTGAGGTCGTCGAACTGCTTGGGCGACATCAGGCGGCGCGGCACCCGGTCGCTGGCCTCGGCAATCAGCTTATCCCAAAGTTCCGGCGTGATCGGCGTGAGCGCCTCCCAGGGGTTGTGGTGGCCTTGCTTGCGGGTCCACGTGACGTTGCCGCCGTGAAACACGGCCAACACCTGATACTTCCCCTGCTCGGGATCATCGCGGACCCACCAACCAAATTCCATTGCCATGCTAGCGGGTAAAGCGACACCGCGGCAGCGGCGCGAGCGCAAAGCGGGGGACACCGGTGGAGCAAGCAAACGTCGCTCAAGACTTGTCACCGTCACATTACGGAGTCGGCATCGTCTCCATGAAGTGGAAATGCGTTAACTCCGGCTTGATCGTCGCCTTGCTCGCACATGCGGCGCTTAGCGCGAATCCGAAGCCGGCGAGCTATGCGGCGGACATCGCGCGCGTGCATCTGGAGGCAGCCGGCGGACGCGAGGCTCACGCCGCCTTGCGCAGCCTGCGGGCGACGGGCATGACGCGGATCGGCGGGCAAGAATTGCCCTTCATCCTCTGCGCCGCGCGTCCCCGCAGCGTGCGCATCGAGACCCTTGGGGAAAACGGAACACTGGTGCGGGTCTTCGACGGCGTGCATGCGCCTTGGCAAAAGCGGGATCTGGCCGGGGTGCCAACCCGGCTCGCGCAAGACGCGGAGGACGATTTTACCGCCGAGGCGGAGTTCGACTCCCTCCTCTACGACATGGAGAAGCGGGGTATCGAGCTGGGGGTGGCGGGCACCGCAGAGGTGGGTGAAAAGCCCTGCCTGCGCCTGCTCGCTACCCTGCGACTGACCGAGGCTTACACTCTCTACCTTGACGAGGAGACGATGCTGATGGTGCGACGCGACCAACGCAAAGTTCGCGCGGGAAGTATTTTCGTAGTTGAAACATACTACAGTGATTTCCGGCCGGTCGCGGGCGTAATGCTGCCCTTCCGAATCCGGACGCAGGCGGACGGCAAAGTCATCTCGGAGACGGAGATCGCGGAGCTGATTCCAAATCCAGCAACGTCGCCGGATTTCTTTACCCCGCCGGTGGCAAACTGGCCGCGACGGTGAATCCCGCCGCCTCCACGCTTGCCAGCATGGGCGCGGCGGCGTGAATTGCCCCGAGGAACCCACCCTCGCAAATCATGGCTGTTTTTGGATCTCTCTCCACCGTCCGCGCGCAACTCGCCGCCTCCACCGCTTTCCAGCGGGCCCTTGACTATGTGCAACGCTGCCTGACGCCCGGCACACCCGAAGCGGCGCGTCTTTCGGCGGTGCCCCTCGACGCCACGGAGCGGATCGAGCTAGGCGACGGAGTCTTTGCCTTGGAGCAAGCCTACTTCGCCAAACGGCCGGCGCAGGGGCGTTGGGAAGCGCATCAGGACCACATCGACGTGCAGGTAGTGGTCAGCGGAAGCGAACTCATGGGCGTAATTGAAGTCACGCGGCTGGTCATCGCCGAGGATCTGCGGCCGGCAAAAGACCTGATGTTTTATGGGCCCTGCCCCGGAGGCTCGGTTCTCAAAGTGGCGGCGGGTGAAGTCGCGGTCTTCTATCCGTCGGATGGGCACATGCCTTCGCTGGCGGACGGCGCACCGGGCATCGTGCGCAAAACCGTGGTCAAGGTGCCGGTCGCGGCGCTGAAGGAAACGGGAGCGACGTGAACTACCGGCATCAGTTCCATGCGGGTAATTTCGCCGACGTCCTGAAGCACGCGGTGCTGGTGCAGTTGCTGCGCGGCATGCAAGCGAAGGAGAAAGGGTTCCTCTACCTCGATACCCACGCCGGACGCGGCGGCTACGATCTCGAAGCCGCGGCCAGCGGCCTTACCCAGCCGCGCGCGCCGGAGTGGCCGGATGGCATCGGGCGGCTTTGGATGCGGCGTGATCTGCCGGCGGAGCTGGCTGATTATCTAGAACAAGTGCGCACCTTCGACGTCTGCGCCCGCACCGAAGCGGACGCCGCGGTAACAAAACTAAACCATGAGGGGCACCTGAACGCCCCCCGATTTTACCCCGGCTCGCCGCGACTGGCGCAGTGTCTTCTGCGGCCGCAAGACCGGGCGATGCTCTATGAAGCTCAACCGGATGAGGCGGCCGCGCTTGCCCGGAAGTTCATCGGAGCCAAACGGGTAAGCGTCCACGCGCTGGACGGCTACACCGGCGTGAAGGCGGCGCTGCCTTCGCCGGAGCGCCGGGCACTGGTGCTGATTGATCCGCCCTTCGAGGCGCAGGAAGAGTGGAGTCACATCATCGGCGCGATCACCGCCGCGCTCACGCGCATGCCGGCGGCAACTCTTGCGGTTTGGTATCCCCTCACCACCCGGGCGAAGTTAACGGATTTCTACCGGCAACTCATGGCGATCAAAACCCTGCCGCCCTGCTACACCGTGGAGCTCACCATAGCCGGGGAAGAGGCGGGCTTCAAAATGCGCGGAAGTGCCGTGCTGGTTATAAATCCCCCTTGGGGAAGCGAAGGCCCGATGCGCACCCTGACCCGCTTCCTCACGCCGATCCTCGCCCAAGCCGAGGGCGCAACCGGCGGGCTGCACTGGCTGGTGCCAGACCTTTGAGCACGGTCGCCCAGCGCGAAGCCGGGTGCACAGGGTGGAGACCCTCGAACAGTCCTGCATCGAAGGGCTAGATGCTGCCTCGATGCTTCCACGGTGGACAAGTGCGGCGGGGTGGCTCTGTTTGGCTTCATCTATGGCTGAATCCACTCCTGTGAATCCTGCGGAGCCCGGGCTCAACGTGCCGACCCACTTCGTGCGTGCGCGCAATGTGCTCGTGGCCCGCGCAAACCTGTCCGAGCTGTATGTGGATTACTACCTCCACCTCGGGACAAACAAGGTGCGCCTCTCCGAGGCACACGACGCCATGTTCAAACGCGCACTGGCGGGCTTTGTCCTTCACTGCGCCTCGCGCCCCCGCAACGAAATGACAGCGTGGACAATCAACTTTCAAGAGCCGCGGGTGAACTTGTTCCTTACCGGCGACAACGAACTCGGCACCGTCACCGGACGCATTTTCGACGAGAACGTGCGCGAGCTGCCCGAGAATGTTTTCTACGCCGACGTGGTGCGCCGTCGCGAGCCCTCGCGCCGCAGCGCGGTGAATTTCATCGGGTCCGACCCGCTGGTGGCGGTGGAGAATTTCTACGCGCAAAGTGAGCAGCGGCCGGGCCGATTTTTTCAGCTCGGCGATGAAGAGTTCGCTTTGGTCTGCGAGCATCCCGACTGCGACGCCGCCTGGTTCGCCGCGCTCGATATTGAGCAAGTGCGCTCGATGGAGAAAGACGAGACGCTGAGCCTGCTGGAGACCCGGGTATGCCGCTGGCACTGCGGCTGCAACCAAGCGCGGATGCTCGAAGTGCTCGCCCCGGTGATGCGCACCGACCCCGAGGGCCTCCTCGCCGGAGATCCCGTGATCACGATCCAGTGCCCCCGCTGCACAGCTCGCCACGCGGTCACACGCGAGGCGCTGGAGGCATTCGTCGCGGGCCATAAGTAGGACGCGCTTGACTACGATTCTGCAAAACATCTGGGTCGGGCTCACGGCCGCCCAGCCGCTGGATCAGATAAACCTCGGCCTCGGCGTCACCGGAGTGGTGCTCATGGTGCGGCGTAGTCTTTGGGCATTTCCAGTGGGGCTCATTGCGGTGACGGTGCAGGCGAAGCTTTTTTGGGAAGCGTCGTTTTACGCCGACGCAAAATTGCAGGGGTTTTTTTTCGTATCGCTGGCCTATGGCTGGTGGCACTGGGTGCGACACAAGGGCGCTACGCTTGAGCTACCGGTGACGAAGCTCAGCTTGACCGGCCGAATTGCCTACTTCGCTGCGGCGACGGCCTTGACCCTCGCCTGGGGTGCGTGGCAGCAAGCGCACACCAACGCGGTGATGCCATATCGAGATGCCTTCATCGCTTCGTTCAGCATGGCCGCACAGATTTTGCAGGTTCGCAAAAACGTGGAAAACTGGCCGGTCTGGGTTGCGGTCAACGTGGTCGCGATCGTCGCCTACTGGTCGGCTGACCTGGCCTACACCGCATTTCTCTACGCCCTCTACCTGGCATTGGCCTTCGCCGGCTGGCGCGAGTGGGCGCGGACCTTGGGCCGCGATAGCTCGGAAGCGGCGGAGGTGAAGAACGTATGAGTGCCGCTCTGCGCATCGTGCTCTTCGGGCCGGAGTCCACCGGCAAATCTACGCTGGCGGAACAACTGGCGAAGCGTTTCACCGCGCCGTGGTCGCCGGAATACGTGCGCGAATACTGGGACACCCACGGCGGCGTGATCACGCCCGCGGACCTCGACGCCATCGCGCGCGGTCAAGTAGCGGGCGAGGACAAGGCCCTCGGAATCGCGAGCGCGAGCGGCGCTCGGGTGGTGTTTCACGATACCGATCTGCTCACCTGCACGGTATGGGACGATTTGCTGTTCCCCGGCGCTTGCCCGGAGTGGGTGCGAACCGAAGCGGCGCGTCGGGCCCGCGCGTGCGATCTTTTTCTTTTTTGCGATACCGACATGCCCTGGGCGCCAGATCCGCAACGGTGTTTTCCCGACGAGGAAGGCCGCGCGATGTGCCGGCGGGTTTTTCTGGAGACGCTGGAACGCACCGGCGCACGCTGGGCACGGATGTATGGCGCGGCGGAGGAACGCGAGGCGCGGGCTGTGGCGCAGGTCGAATTGCTTTTGAATCTATGCACAAGGCGATGAACACCGATTACGAGGCCCGTTTCGGCGGGCTTGGGCGGGTGCTGGGGCGTCCGGCGCTGGCGCGTCTGCACGATGCCCACGTCTGCGTCGTGGGCATCGGCGGGGTTGGCTCGTGGACTGCGGAGGGGCTGGCGCGCAGCGGCGTAGGAGCGATTACGCTCGTAGACCTCGACGAGGTGTGTGTGAGCAACGTCAACCGGCAGCTGCCTGCGATGGATGGCAATATTGGCCGCGCCAAAGTGGATGTCATGGCTGAGCGAATACGGGCGATTAACCCCGATTGCCACATCGAGGCGGTGCAGGAGTTTTACATGGCCTCAAACGCCGAGCGCCTGCTCGCGACTGGCTACGACGTAGTGGTGGACGCCATTGATTCGGTGGACCACAAGGCACGCCTGATTGCGGGCTGCGTGGCGAGAGGCAGCGCCTGCGTGACGCTCGGCGGCGCGGGCGGCAAACGTGACGGCACCCGCCTGCGCACTGGCGATCTCGGCGAGTCGGGCGGAGACGACCTGCTGCGGCAGGTTCGCAAGACGCTTCGCAAGGAGCACGGCTTCGCTGGCGGCGAGAGCGCGCGCTACGGCGTGCGGGCGGTGTGGAGCACGGAGTCGCCGGTGTTTCCCTGGGCCGACGGGACCTGCGCGGCGGAAAAAGAGCCGGGCAGCAGCACGCGGCTGGATTGCGCGAGCGGCTTTGGCTCGGCGGTGTGGGTGACGGCCGCCTTCGGCCTCGCGGCGGTGCAGGTCGCGGTGGATTTGATAGCTACCGGGTCCGGCCAAAAAAGCGGGTGAAGTTATCCGCGATTTGCGCGGTGAATGAGGCAAGGTCGGCGCCGCGCAGTGCAGCGAGGCCGGTGTAGGCGGCCTCGATATTGCCAGGGTGGTTCACGGGCGCACCATCGGAGGCAGGCGGGAGTTTGTGAGTGCGCCAAGCTTGAGGCGGGATCATCGCGGGGGCATCAGTTTCGCAGAGCAGGCGCTCGGCAGGGAGGACGCGAAAGACATCCTGTTGAAGAGTTTTGCGCGGATCGAGGAACGCGGGGTTGAAGGAAAACCACGCGCCCAGTGCCACGAGTTCGGGCACGAGTTCGACCGGGCCGCCGTAGGCGTGGAGCAGAAAGCCGCGCGGCGGGCGCGGATGGGCGCGGAGGAGCGGGAGGAGTTCGCCGAAGGCTTGCACGCAGTGGATCGTGACTGGCAGGTCGCGCGTGGCGGCGAGGGCGAGCTGGGGCAGAAAGGTCGAGACCTGCTCGGCCATCGGGGCGCGTCGGACGCCAGCGAGGCGTGGGTCATCGGGCCGGGCAGAGTCGAGCATCCAGCGGTCGAGGCCAATTTCGCCGACGCTAGCGCGAGGATCGGCGTCGAGGAAAGCGGTGAGGCGGGCGATCCAGTTGACGGGGCGCGCAGAGCCGGCGTCCCACGGATGAATGCCGTAGGCAGGGCGGAAAAAAGGGTGTTTCTTAGAGAGAGCGGAGACATCCGCCCAGTCGCCGGGATAGGTGCCGTTGACGACCATCTCGCCGCTGGATCCGGCGATGTCGGCCCAAGCGGCGGCGATGCGCTCGATATGGGGCCCAAGCACTGCGTCTTGGAGGTGGTTATGGGCGTCGTGGATCGGCATGGTGGCTGTCGCCAAATTAGACGCGCCTCTCACTCAAACGCGCTCGTTACCGGATTGCCCGAAAAGAGTTCAGGGAGGAGGACGCCAACGAGCCAGAAGGCGGTGGCGGCTGCGTCGTATTGGAGGAGTTCGATCATGGCGTTGGCGGGGTGAGCGGAGAGGCGAAAGGGTGAAGCGAGATAAGGCACCGTGGCGAAGGTTTTCCCGCGCATGAACGTGACGCTCGATTAAGGTTCGATTCCGGGCCGAGCGGCGTTTGGATCTAATGAAGACATGCCTCGCGACGACCAACCCGATTTTTTTACCGATGCGAACTCGCCACAGGCATCCGTAGCCGCGCCTGCCGGCGAGGGCGTTCGCGGCACGCAGCCCCTCGCCGCACGGATGCGACCGCGCACTCTGGCAGAGATCGCGGGGCAGGAACACCTCACCAAACCGGACGGCCTGCTCGCGCGGCTCATCTCGTCAAATCGCTTCGGGAGCCTGGTGTTTTACGGGCCGCCGGGATGCGGCAAAACAAGCTTCGCGGAGGTGATTGCGCGCGTGACGGGCAGTCGTTTCATGCGGGTCAACGCCGTTATGAGTAACGTGGGCGAACTACGCGAGATTCTCGGCGCGGCCCGGCGCAGGCCGAGCGAGCCGACTCTGCTATTCATTGACGAGCTGCACCGCTTTAACAAATCCCAGCAGGACCTACTGCTGCCCGACGTCGAGGAAGGGCACATCCGCCTGATCGGTGCGACGACGCATAATCCCGGTTTCTACGTCAATCCGCCGCTGCTCTCGCGCAGCCACCTGTTCCGGCTGGAGCCGCTCGCGCCGGCGGCAGTGGCCTCGGTGTTGGCGCGTGCGCTGGCCGACGCGGAGCGCGGTCTCGGTGCCTCGGGCTGCACCGCGGAGGAGGCGGTAATGCTGGACCTCGCCGGCCTGTGCGAAGGCGATATGCGGCGCGCGCTGAACGCCCTCGAGGTAATCGTGGCGGGTTTGCCGCCCGGCGCGACGATCACGACGGCCGAGCTGGAGCTTTTCGCGCGCGAAAGGCGTATCCGTTACGACGCAGATGAGGACGAACACTACGACACGATTTCGGCTTTCATCAAAAGCTGCCGCGGGTCCGATCCCGACGCCGCGCTTTACTGGCTGGTCAAGATGCTCGCCGGCGGCGAGGACCCGCGCTTCATCGCGCGGCGGCTGGTTATCCTCGCAAGCGAAGACGTGGGGCTGGCGGACGCCCTTGCGCTGCCGCTGGCGGTGGCGGCGCACCATGCGTGCGAGTTTGTGGGGCTGCCCGAGGCCGAGTATGCGCTGGCCCACGCGACCCTGCACATCGCCTGCGCGCCCAAGAGCAACTCGGTGACGCTGGGGCTCGCAGCGGCCAAACACGCCCTGAATTCGCAGCCGGTGCAGAGCGTGCCGATGCCGATGCGCGACAAGGGCGGAAAGGCCAATAAACTGCTCGGCCACGGCAAGGGCTACCTCAACGCCCACGATTATCCCGAGAACATCGCGCCGCAGTCGGCACTGGAAAAATCGCTCACCCTTTTCACGCCCAAGACGGCCGGTATCGAGGCCAAGCTCGCGGAGCGACTGGCCCGGTGGCGGGAGATGCGGGCACGGGCGCTCAAGTCTTGATCGCGGCAGCGGCTTCTCGCGCGCCATGTGAACCGAGACGTCGAGCCTGTCGGTGCGGGCCCGCTTGAAAACGCCGCGCGCTGACGCTGGTCCTCCAGCAGAGTGCGGCGGGCTTCCATGAGGGACTCGCTGGCCTCGTCGGCATCGCGCCTGGGGGGTGCGATGTTGGACACGAAAACCGTGGGGCCGAAAGGCGCGGTTTAGCCCGGGAGGCTCGTGGGTTTCCCGCATTTGACACCTAGGAACGCCGACGCGACTCTCTCTTCGCCACTATGACCGCCGCCGCAAATTTTGACCCCGTCGAGTCTGCCATCGAGGATATTGCCGACGGAAAACTCATCATCGTCACGGATGACGAAAACCGCGAAAACGAGGGCGACCTCGTCATGGCGGCCAGCAAGGCCACGCCGGAGACGATCAACATGATGATCCGCCACGCCCGCGGCCTAATTTGCGTGCCGACCACGGCGGGCCAACTCCGCCACCTCGGAATCAACCCGATGGTGCAGGAAAATCGCGAGGCGCAGCGCACCGCCTTCACGGTGTCGGTGGATGCCGCCGAAGGCATTACCACCGGCATCAGCGCCTACGACCGCGCGCGGACGATCCGACTGCTCGCCGATCCTAACGCGCAGTCCTCGGACCTCGTGCAGCCGGGACATATTTTTCCGCTCAAGGCGCGGCCGGGCGGCGTGCTGGAGCGTGCCGGCCACACTGAAGCGGCGGTGGATCTGGCGGCGTTGGCGGGGCTGCATCCCAGCGGCGTGATTTGTGAAATCCTCAACGACGACGGCACCGTGGCGCGCCTGCCGGACTTGGTGGCGTTAAAACATAAGTTCGGCCTCAAACTCATCTCCATCGCGTCGCTGATCGAATACCGGCACCACCGCGAGCAACTGGTGGAGCTGGTATGCAGCCGCCCATTTCCGAGTGAGTTCGGCGACTTCACGCTGCATGTTTTCCGGAGCCGGATTGATGGCCGGCACCACCTCGCGTTTACCCTCGGAAGCTGCGGCGCGGAGCCGACCTTGGTGCGGGTGCAAAGTGAGAATCTACTGGGCGACGTATTCCGGCTGCGCGGAGCGGACAGCGGCCGAACCTTGTCGGCGGCCTTCGCGGTAATTTCCAAGGCGGGGTGCGGTGTGGTGCTCTACATGGAGCACGCCCAAGGCGGCGCCGACGTGATCAAACACCTTGCCGAAGGCGGGGCGGCGCCGGGCATGGATTTCCGCGATTACGGCACTGGCGCGCAAATTCTCTACGCCCTTGGACTGCGTAAAATCAGGCTCCTGACAAACAACCCGCGCAAAGTCGTAGGCCTCGACGGCTACGGCCTGGAAATCGTCGAGCAGGTATCGCCCTAAGGTTTATTTCTTCTTGCCGCGGGCCGGGCTATCTTTACCCGCGCTTCCGCCGGAGCGCCCGGCGTTGAGGAGGGTGCCGCCGATGACGCCCACGGCGAAGACGGCGAAGTAAGCCAAGGCGGCCGAGGTGCGAACCGGCTTGTCGAGCAGCAGCGAAAACCGGAAGTCGATCGTTTGGGTATTTTCCGTTCCGATATAGACGACAACGAAAAGGATGAGCAGAAAACCGAAAGTGCGAAATATGATTGAAGCCATGATACGTAGAACTGCATTAAATTCGCGAAAGGCGGATTTTGCCAAGTGCAATGCTGCTCGACCGCGGCGACGCGGCTCAGCCTAGATTCGGCAGTTCAAACCAACTGCGGATTGCGCGAATCGAGCCGACAAAGCCGGCTGCAGAAAAATTACAAGACATGGGAAAATCACTCGGCGGGTCATAGGGCAGCTCTTGGCCATCTCCTGGTATCCGCGTTCGGCCGCGCAATTCGCGGTTTCGCCGGCCTTTTTTTTGACTGAAAACAGCGAGGAGTTTGATCCGAGTTCAACGGGTCTTTTTACCGCGAAGACGATCCAAAGTAAGGCGAAAATCGGCCGTAACAGGCGGACATGTGGCCGTGAGGTTTAACTTCGCGCACCTTTGCGCGGCTTCGCGGTTAACCTCGATTCGGCTGGCCCAAAAAAAGCCTGCGCCAAGGTGCTTAGGTTCCCGCGGGGCCTCGGCAAAGTGTAACCAAATTGGTTACACTTTGGCTTTCTGCGGAGCGATGGGATCAGAAGGTGGCGCGGACGCCGAAGGTGAATGCGCGACCGGGAAGCGGAGCGATGTCTTTGATGTTGGCAAAACTGGAGGCGTTGCGCGCTTCGGCGTCGGTGAGGTTGCTGCCGCGCACGAAGAGGTCGTAAACGGCAAGTGTTGTCTTCCAGCGGTAGCAGAAAGAAAGACCGATCAGTGCGTAACCATCGGTCGGCGTTTCGTCGGGGGCACGGTTGCTTTGCGCGGCGGCTAGCTGGAGATCGGTGCCGGCACGCCAAGGGCCGCGTGCCCAATCGAGGGCAATGAGGCCCTTGAGAGGGGCGATG
>CAMDHP010000059.1 GCA_945898185.1 Akkermansia muciniphila
CGCACCCAGACCGACGCCGGCACCGGCGCCCGCGTCATCGTCGCCCAGTCCCTCGAATCCGGCGCGATCAACGAACTCATCGAGGCCGTCCTCATCCGCCCCGTAACGCTCACGTGATCGTTTTCACCACGCCCAGCTAAACCGCTCTCGACCCGCCTCTCATCATGTCCTCTTCCAAATACAACGTTACCCTCACCAACTACGCGCGCGGTCTCGCCCAGGACATTTCCGCCTCGCTCGCCACCTTCCTTGCGCCGGAGGTCGTCGTTGCCGCCGCCACCGGCCAATACAAGAGCTTCGACGACAAGAACACGTTTCAGGTCATCGACACCTCTCGCGCCGTGGGCGGCCCCGCCAAGCGCCTTGAGTTCGCCGCCAGCGATCCCACCTATAACTGTCTTCCGCAGGCGCTCGAAATCGCCATCGACGACCACGAGCGCGACGAGGCCGGTCAAAACGATCCGCTCCGCCTGGAGGAGGCCAAGACCCAGACCCTCGTCTCGTCCGCCATCACCTCGCACGAGGCCAAGGTCTTTGGCATCGTCTCCGCGCTCACCGCGTCGGCCAACATCACCCTCGCGAGCGACGACCCCATTGCGAAGCTCGACGAGCAGATCGAGGCCCTCGCCACCGACACCGGCCGTCTGCCCAACCGCCTCGTCATCGGCCTGCCGCTCTGGAACAAGCTCCGCAACAATGCCAAGGTCATCGCCCGTTTCCCCGGCGCGGCCTCCGTCGGCGTGACCATGTCGCAGTTCTCTTCGCTACTCCTCAACCCGAGCATCGACATCCGTGTCGGCATCCTCGCCAAGGACACCGCCAAGCTCGGCGCGGCCAAGGCCAACGTGAACATCATCGGCCAGCAGTTGGTGATTTTCCACGCCAGCCAGAGCCCCACGCTCTACGATCCCAGCTTCATGAAAACCTTCCGCCTGCGTCGTGGCGGCGTGGACGTAGTTCGCATGTATCGCGAGGACTCCGCCCGCTCCGACATCCTCGCCGTCGATTGGTCGGAAGACATCCGCGTCACCTCCTCCGTCTGCGCCCGCAAGGTCACCGGCAGCTAATCCTAAGCGATGCCCCCAAGGGCGGCCGGTCTAACAACCGCCGCCCTTTTTCATGCCCATGCATTTCTTCTCTGCTTTCCAACATCGGACAAAGACGCTGTAAAACGCATTGAGGACCTCGACGACGACGGCAAACCCAACGACTCGTATCATTGAAGACCTAACAAATTCCTGCGGTGCCTATGTTCCGATTTAAGGTCGAAACAGAGCGCCTCTGACCTCGGCTTTGGCCGCTAGTATCTTAGCCGCAGCTTTGGGGTCTATCCTTCCGCAAAAAACATCCGCATGGCTCGGCCATGGTGGCAACTCCTTACCTGTCTTTGGACACAAGCGTGTTTCGTAGGGAGTTGCCTTCACTGTCATTCCACTTTCGGCGACCTCCCCAGCTGTAACTCCCCAACTTCCCGCCGACGCGGAACCAATAACTTGTGTGTAATGAATATAGGCATCTCCGGGTGTAATTTTCGTGCCGTCATCAACAGACATTTCACCCTCTCGAAATGCAAAACCGGGACTCAATAATTTATCGCCCCTCACCCAACTGGGATGCACCTGGTGCAGTAGTGTGTCGTCAGGCTGATTCATTTACAGTGCCTCCATTTTTAGCAATGAAATCAAAAAATCGGGTTATAGTTTCGCCGGTCGAAAGATCCACTATCTCCACAGTGGATTCGCCTGAGGCGATTTTTGTAGAGTGGAGCTGTGCAACCAGTGAGGATGCCACGAACTCAGCAGACGTTCTTATGTGTGGTGATATCCATTCCAAATAGATACTGCCATCGGGCATAGCAGCAACGAAAGGCAACGCCAACTCAGAGGGGTAGTCCTTAGCCAAACGACCGGCTAGTGTTTCAACATGGTCAGCTGAAGGAGCCTTACCCTCACCATCCAGCCACCCATCCTGTATGTCCTCTAATGCTGTAAATGCTTCGATAATTTCTTGATTGGGCAATAGGTCAAGATGACGAATATCGACCAGCTCCTCTTGTTGCTCGTCTGCGTTGAAAACGCCCTGTCCGATAATATCTACCCACGTTCGATTTACGCCACAGGCCTCCCTGACGGCTTCTTCAATCGGCTTATTCAGTCTTGCGTTATAAATCTCGCCTGAAAGTGAACGAAATCGAAACGAACGATTATTAAAGTCCATAGCCTCTATACGGCCACGTTTATCAATATCCATCACATATGTTTTCGATCCATGCAGAATTAGTTCTTTCCTGAGCTTTGGGGTCAACACCGGCCCGCCGCTGCCAGCCGGAGGATTAAGCTCCACAGACTCGCCCTCTTTAAGGCGTCGACCAATCCCATTAAAATAGGCCAAAAACGAGCGGGGGAACGCATCAGGAAGCGGCTTGCTAGCAGCTTTGCACTCGATCACCTGTGCAACAAGATCACGTGCTTGATCAAAGAAAGTCTGGTTACCTATCTGTATTGGTAGAGCACCGGCAACTACACATGATAAAAGGGGGATTGCGCTCCCTTTCTCTACCATACCTTCAAAGTGAAGGCTGAAATTTTTATCAAAACCTTTTGGCACGCGAACGCGATCTGGATGCGCCTGTTTGTAAAGATGTCTCGCCAGCTCTTTTATTAAATCTTCGTATGACTCAAAATCCCGCGCAAGACTCACGGGCAAAGTGTGCTCGTCAAATCGAGCACCATTGTAGCGTGGTTTTAGGAAAGGAGTCTTCACGAATCAGTTTAGCTAAGACAGTTGCACGGCGCTCGTGCGAGTTTTTTTGAGATCTTTCTGACAAGGCGATGTCAACGTTAGTTCCCATCTTAAAATCCACCCAGAAGAACCGGCATAGTTCACCCCACCTCCACCCACGCCACCAGCTCCGCTTGGTAGCTGACGCCACCGGTCACGATGCCGCGTTGGTTTAGCTCGCGTTGGAAAATCGGCTCCACCGTGTTCCGGTAGAACGCCACGCCAAATCCCTCTCCGGCCCCCGCCAGCGGAGCGGCGTGGAAAATCTCCTCCGGCTTGCGTTCCCAGTTCGGGATACGCTCGCCGTTTTCTGCGACCGCGATGGTCACGAGCCGCGTCTTGCGCTGGCGGCGTTCGCCTTCCGTCTCCACGCGCCACACGCCGAGACAGCCCTTGCGGCCGTCGCGGCCACGCACGCGGATTCCCAGCGCTTGCGGTGACTGCCCGGCAAACTGGCGCTGCCACGCGACTACTTTGGCGTGATCCAGCCCGAGCAACTCCATGCTCGTCTGCGTCTGCGCACGCTCCCGATCCGTGGTAAAGATCGAGTCGATATTGCCATCGGCAGTATCGAGCCGGAAATCGCCCGGCCCGAGCGGCACGAACTTTAATCCCTGCGCCGCCGCCGCATCCTTCACGAACGCGGTCAAAACCTGCACGTCCTTCGAGGTGTGCGATAACGGTTCGTAGTCCTCCAGGCTGAACCCGTCGAGGTCTTGGAATAGCTCGAAAACCGCCGTGCGCGCATCCGACGCGTTGGCCATCGCCGCCTGAAGCTCCACCTCCGTGCGTTTCAACCGGGGGTCACGCAGCGCCTCCGCGTAGAGCTTCTGGTAATTCACGCCCTCCGAGAGCTGGCCGAGGATTTGCGCCCGGAGATCCTCCGCCACGTTGCCGTGTTCGTCCACCTTGCCGAGGGTCTGCGCGATGGCCTTCAGCTTGTCTTCCAGCATCAGGAAGATGCTGCCTTCGATGGTGTCTGACAGCACCAGATTGTAAACCTGCGCGGTGTTCTGCTGGCCGTAGCGATGGATGCGCCCGATGCGTTGCTCCATGTCCATCGGGTTAAACGGCAGGTCGAAATTGAATAGGATACGCGCGTGCTGGAGATTGATACCTTCACGCCCGGCCGCCGTGCAGATCATCACGCGGGGGCCGTCCTTCTCCTTAAAACGCTTTTCCGCCGCCGCCTTTGAGCCGTGGTCACCACCGCGCAGCACGACGACACCCTTGCCAGGGAAATAGTGGTCGATGCACGCGCCGAGCATTTCGACGCTCCCAAGGTAGGTCGCGAAGACCACCATCTTCTCGCGTGGGTTTTGCCCCCACAGGACGTTCATCGCGCCCATGAGTTTCTGCGCCTTGGTTTCCAGATCTGCCGGGAAGGCGGCGAGCACCTTGCGGATCATGGCGCGCTCCTCGGGGAGCGCCACCTCGACCGCGTTCACCGCCGTGTCTTCGGCCGCCTCGATGGTGGCCTCGGAGGTGTAGGCGTCGGAGGCGAGCGCTAGCTCCTCTTCCTTGAATTTTTTCAACAGCTTGCGGCGGATGTCGGCGAGGATGCGGTCGGTTTCCGCATCGCCAATTTGATCCGCCCCGAGGCGAAACTCCGACCGGATCAGCTCTTTGGCTTCCTGCCACGCTTGGTTGCGCTTCTCCACCTCATGCTGGGTGTCGAAGACGATACCCTCATGCACCGTGAGCGCGATCAAGCGGCGGCGCAGGGTGCGGCTCACCGCCGCGAAGCTCGACGCGGCGATCTTCTGGAAAATCGTCATCACGAAACCCAGCGCCGTGCCCTTGCCGCCCTTGCGTTTCGCGAGGGCAAAGCCCTCCGCGAGATACTCCGTCAGCAGGCTGTAGAAGACGTTTTCCGCCGGAGACATCAAAAAACTCTCCGTATGCACCCAGCGTCGCGCAAAGAGCGGCGAGCCGTCGGGTTTGCACGCGTCAGCCTTGGTGCGGCGCATAACGACCGCATTGAGCCGGTGCCGCTTCTCCACCATTTCATGCGCGCTCTGGAAAAGCGTGGGGTCGAGCAACTGCACCAGCATCCAGAACCGGAAGTGGTCGCCTTGGTGGGGCGTCGCCGAGAGGAGGAGCAGGTCGCGCGACTTTTTCCGCATCAGCTCCGCCAGCTTGTAGTTCAGGGTCTTCTTCACCTTCCCCCCGACGTTGTAGGCCGTGAGGTGGTGCGCCTCGTCGAATACGATCAAATCCCAGTCCGGGGCTTCTTCGAGCCGCTGCATGCGCTCCTTGAGCTTCAAGGTGTCGATGCTGCCGATGAGGAAATTGTGTTTGGCGAACGCGTTGGAGCGCCGGTCGCTCACGTCGCCTTCATGGCCGAAGATTTCAAAGTTGAGGTTAAACACCTCGTTCAGCTCGCGATGCCAGTTGTTCACCAGCCCGGCGGGCACGATCATGAGCGCCCGCCTCATTTCGCCCCGGCTTGCCAGCTCGCGCAGGATCAAAGCGGTCTCGATGGTTTTACCGAGGCCGACCTCATCGGCGACGAGGAAGCGGCGTGGCGAGGTGGTGGCCACGCGATGCACGAGCACCACTTGGTGCGGCAGCAGGTCGATCTTGGCCGAGGTGAGACTCGCCGCGCTGTCGAGCAGGGGCAGGCGGTGCGCGAGGTAGGCCAGCCAGGCCCGGCGGTTGCGCTCGGGCTCCCCCTGGGTGTTGAGGATGATTTCCTCGGTGCGGTCGCGCAACGGAGTGAGCGCTGCCACCGGCACTTGCCGTTCGCCGCTGGCGAAGAAGCAGCGGACAAAGCCGTCGCCGACCTGCGCGACAACCACGCCCTCGCCGAAATCGCGATGCGCTACCCGGCCGCCGGGAACGATAGACTCGATTGCGGGCGACATCACGAAACGCGCTGGAGGAAGAGACCGATGCCGTGCTCGGGGTCGGCGTAGCCTACCGGCACGATGCGGGCGATGTCGCGTTGCGCGCCATTCCAGATGCAATGGCTGATCGGGATTGTTTCGCCGCGAAAGCCGGGGGCCGATTTCCAGATCACCGAATCATCCGACCGGCGGTGCTCGAACCGGCGACGGTTCACCATCCAGAAAATCAGCGCCGCCTCCTGCCCTCCGCCTGCGACCTCGGCTTGAAATTCACGGATCGCAGCGAGCAGATAATCCTGCATCCACTCCGTCGCCGTCTCCGGCGTCATTGAGTCGATGGCGGCGTCGAGCCCGGCGACGATGATCGCGCGACCGCCTTTGCCGGTGTAGTAGGCCTCGCGCTCCGGCCAGCCTTCGGCCTGCCAACGGAACCACTGGCGCAGAGAGAGAGCCTTGGCCATCGTGCCGAGCTTGGCTAGTTCGGGCGCGTCCCAGATCACGGAGACGCCGCGCTTCGTCCAGAGGATGGAATCGTTGAGATTGGCTTGCATGATTTACGCGACCTCCTCGGTGAAACCGAACTCGGCCTGCACCGCCTGGACGGCGGGCTTGTTGCGCTCCATCCAATCGGCGTAGAGGCGCTCCGCCCGGAAGGCGGCCTCCTTCACCGTTTGGTTGGCCCCGTTTTTAACGAACCACGGGAGCAGGTCGGGAATGGCCGGGTGATGTCGGAAAGTGGAACTGTTGAGCGTATCCCAGATGTTGATGCCACTGTCTGTGTAGCTGGCACCGATCAGGAACAAGGTTTGGTCAAGGTCGCGGGCCATGCCCTTGCGGTTTTGGCCCTTCCATGCGTGCGCCCAGGCCATCGGCTCGACCATGCGAAATACCTTTCCGTCCTTCTCGCACCAGCCGCGCTTCTCAAAATCGGCGGGGGACATGCCGGTGCCGCGCAGGGTCTTTTGCAGTTGGTCGTTGGGCACCTCATCTGCCTTGCGGAAGATGCGGAGGAACTGGCGTGAGAACGCCTCCGCCGTTACCGGCGGCGCGTCGGTGGATTTCTCCTCTTCGTCGTCGATGAGTTGATTGATACCGACCAAGGCCTCGCGAAGCGTAAACTCACGGCCCTGCTCCACGAAAACCTGCCCGTAATGTTGGGAGTAGTATTCAAGCGCCTTGCCGCGTTTGATCACACGGAGATCGGCCACGGGAAGACCGGCGTTTTGGTGTTGTTCGAGCATCGTCTTGAGCGCGCGCACATCGTCCATGATGCGACGGCGCAGACGCGCCCAACTGATCCTAACCGGATCGGCCCGGCGTTTACGGCAGACGTGGATAATGTCGTATTCAATAAGACGTGAGCCAAATTCCCCCTCGCCCTTGATCTCGTCGCTGCGAATCGGATAGGTTGCCTCAAGATAGTAACCGGCGTTGAAAAGGCTTTCTAGCACATCAACCCACGGCTCGTCCTCGCTGTGATGGAAGGTGAAGGCCAACAAGCCACCTGGCTTTAGCACTCGGTAGGCTTCTCGCCAGCAATTAGTAAGAATCTCTCGATAAAAGGCGTCCGGGTCTTCCTGACGTGCCCGGTTCGCCACCGCCTCCAAGGCTTTAGGCGTGTATTCGAGAGTGAACTGATCGGGATAGCGTTTCTTTAATGCAAGACGGAGCCAAACATAGAAAAAATCGGATAATTCGGAGTAGTGCAGCAAACCGCCAAACGGAGGATCTGTAATCACCAAGTCGATTGTAGAGTCCCCATATTGGCGTAGCTCTGTTGCGGACTGACAGTTTACAACCGGCGTTGACGATGGACTGTCACCGATTTTCAGACGCACACTTTTTCCCGAGACACCGTCGGCAAGAGATGTGTTCTCCCGCTGCAAATAGGATTCTGCTAATAATTCGTCAGGATTTCCGTTCCAACTTAGTCCTTCAATTATTGATTCTGCACAAGATCTCCAGTTACCCAGCCCAAGGTGAGCAAACATCCCGCTTTCGACGACGGTGCTTTTGGGGTGAAAGTTACTATTACTAAGAGCAGATGCCAGTTTGTCTGCTTTTATATGCCAAAATGCCAACATGCACTGATTTCTCAGGTATTGTTGAAATGCGCCTATAACTACGTCTTTGGCTGGATTCGAGAAGTTAGGCGCATTGGTAATTGCTTTGAGCAGCTGGGAATGAACCAGCAGCTGAAGCGGATTAAACATCTTCCACCAGTGAGTGAATCCATGGTTAGGGATGCCTCCGTTCAGCATGTGGGTCATAAACCCATACGGAAGTTCACTGCGGGGCCAAAATGCGCTTAGGTCGTCATCCTTTCTAACAGCCCATTCACGCCCCGACTCAACATAGCGTCCATTCGCGGTCGCCGGAGCGAAAAACCGTCCGCCGTATGGATATCCGGCTACGTCGCGTTTACTACTATACGCTTGAATAACATAAGGGGATACAGGCCCTGTTTTCTGACTCCTTTTTATGCTGTCCAGCACGTCCTGCTGACGACCGCAGGTTGGCGCTTGGCAATCAAAGGTAGAGCGTTTCGGAATATTCCCCCCAGCGGTGCCGGTAGAAAACGTCACCCCTGATTCAGGGCAGGTGACGGTCTCGGGCAGCATGCCGCGCACCTCAACCAAACGAAGCGTCTTCGCACGCTCCCGATACCAGCGAACGGTCGATTCAACGTCGTCCGTGACAGAACCACCCAACGAACAGCCCTCGGCGTCCTTGGGCCCGCAGCCTTTCAACCAGTCGGGATGCATGAGCAGGGTAAGCTCCACCTTCTTGTTACTTGACTTGCCTCCGAGGCTCACGGAGTCGCCACGCAGCCGCCCGGCGAGGTCAGTGTGAACCTTGCCGCAGTGCGGGCAGGTGAACTCACCCCGCGCATTCATCGAGGCGAACGGTTTAGCGTCGGGCGACAGCGCCAACGACGCCTCCGGGGCCATGCGTGCGGGGAATTGCTCCACGTCAAAAGTCTTGCCGCAGTCGCATTCGAAGTCTGGCCAATGTTTAACCGTCAGCGTCTTGATCGCGACGACCGGCGTCGACATCAGCGGCGTGCGGTGACCGCAGCTCAGCGACTCGCAGGGGCCGTGTTTCGCCCAAAAGGTGTAGATGATTTCAGGCCCCTCGTAGCGATACTGGGGCCGCTCCTGCCAAGGCACTGTCCAGATGTCGAAATCGGCCGACAGCTTTTCCCAGCCTCCGGTTGCCGTCGCACTGCGCTTGAACCAGACACCCTTTTCGCCCTCCGGCCCATCGCAGGTGAAGTAGGGCATGAGGTAGGGCTTCACCTCCGCCTCGATCTCGGCGAATAGACGTTTAACCTCATCAACATCGACCGGAGTTACCTCGTTCTTCACGACAAACCACGCGACCGGGTTAAGGTCGCAGCCGAAGAGATTCATCCCAAGCCGTGAGCCTTCGACGAGCGTGGTGCCGCCGCCCATGAACAGGTCGCCGACCTGGAGTTTCTGAAAGGCGGGGTTGTTCTGGTGGTTCCCGTAGTAGGACTTCCAGATTTTGGACGCCGCCTCCGATTCGTCGTCGGGGGCCTTGGTCGCGGCGGCGAGCAGCATGGCGCGGAAGACGCTCGACCGACGCCGCGCCCACCACTTTGACATCTGGTAGATCGGCTTACCCGCGTTGCCCTCAATCTGCGCAATCTCGTTGATCGGCACGATGGGGAAATCGACCTCTAGGCAGGTCTTGGGGCGGTTGGGGTCGGAGAAATCGACCGAGTCGAGCGTCCACGGTTTACCCGCACCGACCAGTTCGGCGATTTCATCAGTGAGGCGTTCTTTTTTGCTACGGGCCATACGGGAGGGGCGTTAAATTTTCGAGAGAGTCAGGAAGGGAACGAAGGTCTCCAAAAGGGTGAGACCGCCGTGGGAGAGCGTCTTGTTGCCACCGGCCACCGCCCACTTGGTGCGACCGAGCGCCATGCTCCAGCGTCCGGTCGGGCAATCGAGCGTGATCGCCAGTGGCGGCAGCCACTCGCGCGAGGTGAGGTCGCCTTGGCGGTAGCGATTGGCCCCGAAGTTGTCGCGCAGGTAGGCCTTTTCGTCGGGCTCGGCGTCGCGGAACGAACCGGCGTCGGCGTAGCCGTGATCGGAGGTGATGAGCACCTCGCGCCCGGTGGCGAGCTTGGCCACGAGCGTCCAAAAGTCCTCGGAGCGGAGTTGCTGCACGATCTCCGGAAGCAGCTCGCGAATGCCGCTGCCGTGCCCGGCGAGGGCATGGACGCGGATATCCGGCCACTCATGCCAGACGAAGAGGCGGGGCTCAGGCGGAATGCTCTGCGCGAGGTCGGCCCACGGCAGTTGATTGGTCAAGGTGTGCGCGCCCGTAACCTGATGGGCACCGCCCGCGCCGTTGTTGTCGAGCGCTCCGCGATGCGAGAAGCCGAGGGCCTTGGCGTAGGCGTTGGTCTCGGCCGGTAGCTCCGAGCCGCACAGCTCTGGCGCGCCGACGAAGAAGCCGCGCTTCGTGGCCTCGGCCACCAGCACCGGCACCTCGCGCGCCGAGAGTCCGTCGAGCACAAGCACGGCCTTGCCGCCGTGTCCGGCGTGCCACCAGTCGAGCAGCCGGGCGCTGCCACGCGGCACCTGCTGGGCAAACTCTTCCCAGAGCGTCCACGCCGCCCCGCCGAGGAGCAGCTCCAAAGGCTCAATGGCTTTCTCGCGGCGGATCACCTCTTCGACGGCGTTGCCGTTGCCCAGCGGAGCGAAAAACTGCGTCTGCAATTCCGTGCGAATCGTCGCCCAAGCGGTCGACGCATCCTCGGTAAGCAAGCGGTGCGCGGTGGCGTGCAGTAGCGACATTTACAGGCCCTCCTCTTTTTGCACTTCGAGCACGTATTTGCCCTCGGGCAGCTTGCGCAGGAGGGCTTGAAGCTGTGCGCCCGTGAGCCCTTCGGTGGAGAGGCGCAGCGTGCGCATCTTGGTCTGGCCGGTGATACCCCATTGCTCGACCGTGCCGAGCAGGTTGAGCGGAGAATTAGCCGGCGAGGTAAGCACCGGCGTGGCGGGTGTCGGCACGGTGGACGTGATGCCGCCGCCCCCGCCCGGAGCGGGAGCACCACCGCCGGAACCAGAGCCGCCCGCTGGCGGCGGGAAAGGGGTGTTGCCGCCAAAGAGACCGCCGGGGGGAAGACCGCCGGGAGGCGGAAAGCCACCGGGAGCGGGCGGCATGCCTGTGCCCCCGGCCGTGCCGCCGCCTTCGCTCACCGCCGGAGTGACGCCGCCAGTCGAGGGCGTCGCGGACGGCACGTGCAGCGTGGTGCTGGCGAGGTGGGTGCCGGTGACGTTGGAGAGTTTGCCGCGAATGCGCGGCAGGGCATCGGCCTCGCTCTCGCCCGCGTTGGCCTGAATCCAGGTGGAGCCGCGCAGGTTGAGCGCGATCAAACCACGCGCCACGAGGTGTTCTAGGTTGTCCTTGATGTCGGCTTCGCCGAGCCAAGGGATCGAGTGCTCGCCACCCGAGAGCGGCTCCTGAAGCTCCTTGAGCAGATCGGCCACGCTGGCGTTGGCCTTGGCGAAGGTGGACACCACCGCCTCAAACTCCTCCGGGATGAAGTGGGCTTCTTTGATCGTCGTGTGGACGGCCAAGGGGACTTGCGCGCCCTGCTTGTCGTGCTTGTCAAAGGCGAACTGGCAGTTGGCCGGGGTGGCGTAGTCCCAGATATCGAGAATCGCGAAGATGGGGAAGCGTCCCTTGAGCTTCGCCGTAACCTCGCGCTCGAATTTCACCTGGAGCGGGCCGAACTCTTTTTCGGTCACCTTCCATTCCGCCGCGAGCTTTGCAGCGCGAGCGTCGATGATGATGTCGGAATCGACGTAAAGGTTAGGCGTGCCCTCGGTCGGCAGGAGAAAGCGCACAGTGTTGCGCTTTGCAGCGAGGTGCTTGGCTACCCACCGGCCGAGCGTGGCGCTCTTGTTGGCGGGAAACTCCGGCAGGACGATCAGCGGGATGCGGTTGTCCCACGCCTGCGGATGCGATTCCGGGGGCAGCTCCGTCCACGGGTCGTTTTCCCAGTTGCGCCGCAAAACGAGGATGCGGAACGGGGAGGTGTCCGCCCCGGCGAGGACGCTGTGGAGGAGCTTGGCGAGAAACTCCATGTCCTTGCCATCGGCGAAGAGTTTGTTGTTTCGGGCGTGGGCGAGGAGCTTCGTCTCGTTGTTTTCCTCGTTTTTGAAGACGAGGCGGTCGCCGATTTCGTGAAGGTTGAAACTGCCCTCACGAATGCGGGACAGCTCCACGCGGAAGGCGTTTTCATCGACTGGCTTTGTGCGGGTGATGTCGATCAACAGGTCGCTGGGGTGCGCGCCGGTGAGGCGATCCACGGTGAGGGAGCGCAGCCAAAGGGCGCTGATGACTTCGGCAGCGTGAGGCACGTCCTGCGCGGGGTTCTCCACCGTCTCGTTGACGTTCTGGAGATTGCGGAGGGCGCGCTCGCGTAGGTCGCGGTGGACTTGGTTGGCAACGCTGTCGATGAGCGAGCCGACGGCGCTCTTATCGCTGTCGATGCGGAAGTCGGCGGCAGTGAGCACAGGGCTGGCGTCGCCGGCCACCTTGAACGTTTCGACAAGGAGTTTGATGAGGTCGCGGGTTTCCTGCGCCTCGGTCGCCATGAGCACCTGATCGTCGAGGAGCTGGAGAAGTTTCGGCGAGAACGGCCACGCCTCCACGAATTCACCGCGTTCTTTTTCAACCTCCGGCGCAGGCACCTGCCGGATGCGGCACGACTCGCGGAAATGCACGTCGAGGCAGTCGGCGATGTCGGTGTCGGGGATGTTGAAGCGATTTTCGAAGATGCGATAGAGGAGCAGGCGACGACGGTCGCGCTTCACGAGCGGGCCGGTGAAATCGACCACCATCGGATCAACGCGGTGGACTTGCTGGTAGGCGTCTGTGCTTCCATCGCGGACGGAAAGCAGGAGGGCGAGTTTGTCCGGGTGCGCGCTGGCGACCTCGCTGAGGATCTGGATGAAATTGAAAGCCCACCCCTTGTGCGGGTGCTGCTTGGTGTTCGTGAGTCCGTCGAACCACGTCTGGTATTCGTCGAGAATGAGCACGGTCGGCGTATGGGTCACGAGCGCGAGCACATCCTCGTTGCTGGGGATGTTGGTGCCCCGCGCCGACCATAGTCCCTTCACGAACTGGCCGCGCGGATGCTGATCCCAGAGCAGATCCCAAAGATGCTTGTAACGCTGATTGTGCATCGCCTCGGCGATGACGTGAAAACCTTGGCGAAAAGTGAGCTTGGCGACGACGGTGTCGCCAAGGCGATTGGCCCAGAAGTCGCGCCACTTCGCCGCCGCCGTTGGGTTGCTCAACAGGTGGAAAGCCGTCGCCAGCATGTGCGACTTACCCTGGCCGCGACCGCCCTTGAGAACGACGGTCTTGATTTTGTCAGGCTGCAAAGCCTCGACCATTCGCAGAAGGTCGATGGAGGGATAAGTGATGTCGAGGAACTGCTCGGCGGGACGCTCGATAGCGCCGCCCTTCTTGGCGTCGCGCAACTCGATGACTGTGCCCTTGAGGGTTTTTCCGCGAAATTCAGGGCGAAGGTTTAGGTTAAGCATCTTTGCGAAAAGGATGGAGTTAGGACGAGGCGCGAGTGAGAGAAGAAAGGTGATTGGGGAGATCGGCAGGGGTGATGCAGGAGACGCCGGCGCTCCGGCGGGCTACGAGCGGTTTCAGGAAGTCGCCTTCAAATGGAACGACGATAACGGCGAGGTCACATTCCAGCAGTTTTCGGAGTAGCCGGGCAACACCGACAGTCTTCTCAAAATCGCGTCCGACGTTGAACTTGCACTCGATGGCGACGCGCTTGCCGCTCTTTTCGGCAATGAAATCGGCGGATGCGATGCCGTCGCACACATCCCGCCGGTATTTGACACCTGCCTTGTCCAGCTCGCGAGCGACGGCGTTTTTAAACGTGATCGCTTGCGTGCGGGCTTCGAGCCAGCGTTCGACGCGTTCGCGTTCCTCGCGGGCGTTGAGAGGATCATCGGTGACTGGTTCCTCAAGAACTGGCACGGCGCGCCCGGTGAACGCCCGCAGCATCATTTGCTCTTCTTGCGGCGTGCTGCACAGCCGCTTCATCAGGCGAGTCAGGGTAACCTGTTTCGGTTTGGAATGCCCCGTGACGATACGGCTCAACGACGTAGCGCTCAGGCCAATGTCCGTCGCGAGTTGAACGCCGGTAAGCTTCCGGCGTCCCATCAAGATACGGATTGTTTCACCCAGAGCGTTCAAGAGCCGTGATCTTTAAGTGCGCCTAAAGACAGGCGCGAGCCTTTAGGTGTGCAATTTGCATCTTTTTTAACGGATACAAGAAAGGCCTGATGCGGTATTCATCATTCAATCGGTTGGCACGATTATACTCGTAATTGAGCCATATGGGAAAAATTCGGGTAGCATGCTGACTTGTTGACCATCTTTTAAGTAGTGGTGCGCGATGCCGGGGAATAGCCGTGGGTCTACTGGATGAATTGCTCCAGGGTTGTGATACAGCGATAAGCCCTCGCCCCAGCTTTCCTCGTAATCCCCTGGCTTAACATATGCAAAGAAAGGTTTCGGAACAGCTGCGTTGGGGTCATGATCATAACGAGTTCCTGCCCTCATCAGCACAACATCAGGGTCTCCAAAACCTGCCAGCGTGCCCATGCGGTTAAACTTAGCCAGTGTCGCACTGCTAGAGAACAGAACTCCGGCAATATTTTCCGCGCCTGCTTGCTTAAAGAATCCAGACGGAATGGTTTTCCCTTTGTAGGTGTGGCTTTCAATAGCTTCAGGCATAACGTGCAATTTCCCCTTGGCGTCAAAAAACGGCCTGAATCTCAGGCCGTAGAGATATTGGCTTAGGCCAGGTGACGTCCACGTCATGGCCTCGTTTTCATGGAAATCGTGGATGGCAATCAGCAACGGTTTGCCAGTTACATGCGGGAGTTCCCAATATCTTTTTTGGAGTTTAGAAAACAACGGACTGCCAAATTTTATTGGCGTATAATCTCTATTCAGCTCCTCAACCTGTGCGGGAGTCGTTGGCGCAAACGGTGGATCGAAATCTGGGTTAGGATTCACTGTCACGCATTCGATAAATAGCGGCCCAGAGAACTTTTCTACTTCATAGTCAGGCCTGTCGTGCCTTCTATGGGATATAAACAGGGACTCGTGAAGGTAGGCGTGCAAATAGAGCTCCCACAATCGAGCATGAAACCCAGTGGTTTGAAATTGTTCTACGAAATTTCCGTCTAAGTCGGTGTAGGCGTAGGCAATTTCTTGGATTATCTTTCGGGCTGCGGCATGCCCTCTATCTTTCGTCAGAATGTCGAAGTTGCGATGAGTCCGGCCAATCAATTTATTAGCGACTCGAAAAATTTCGGTCTTTTTTGAAGTAATATCTGATTGTTCAAACATGGCTAGGCCCGAATCAGAAGCCTGTAGCATCAAGGCACGAAGCGCATTCCGCGCTAACGCAGGAGTAGCTAGAGAAAACTGGCCATCTATGTAGCGGAAAAGAGCCTTTTCGTCGCGTCCCAAAACGATGCAGTTCCACTCCTCGTCCTCGAAATCTATAAAAATAGTTCCGAGGACGCGTTCGTCATTATCGGCCCACCACTCAACTTCCTCTGCCATCAATGCCGCCCCCGGATGCTTCGCAAAAGTAAGCGCATTAAAGCGATGCCGGGTTATGGGATGGAGAGTATTCACCATGAGTAGATTGCAAATAGTTACAACCGATGCCAGACAGACCTATCTCACTTGCCAATTTCTTATGCTCGCCCGGGGCTCGAATTCTTCGTGCGTGGCCGTGCCCAGAGGGTGCCTTTAGGGTAGCACCTGCGGCGGCTGGCGGTCTCCGCGCTGCGCACTCCGCCCGTCCACGCCTCTAGGTATTGCTCGCTGGCGGGCGCTGGCGACTGCGTCGTCCCGCGTCCCGTCCCGCTGCGCTCCACCTTGCGCAGCCGGTGCTTCCCGTCGGCATCCCTCGGGGGCGGCCGTTTTTTCGGTTTGGCCATC
>CAMDHP010000060.1 GCA_945898185.1 Akkermansia muciniphila
TCAACGTCGGCCCGCGGGCGGACGGCACCATTCCGAAGGAAGATCAGGAGATTCTCCTGGGCATCGGCGCCTGGCTGAAAATCAATGGAGAGGCTATCTACGGCACGCGTCCGTGGAAGATATACGGCGAAGGCCCAACATCTATTCCCTCCGGTGCCCACACTGATACAAAACGGCCCGCCTTTACCGGAGAGGATATCCGTTTCACCACCCAGGGCGACGCCCTTTACGCCACGGTGCTCGGCCTTCTGCAGGACCGGGTGGTGCGGATCCGATCGCTCGCCGGCCAGGCGGTGAAAACGATCGCCTTACTCGGCAGCGATCAGGTGCCCGCCTTCGCGCAGGGCAGCGAAGGGTTGGAGATCCATATACCAGACGACGTGACCTTGTCCCCCGGACTGGTTTTTAAGCTCACTCTTTCGCAATAATACACTTCGTAACATGAAGACACGTATTCACCTGGCAGCGGTATCTTTAGCCCTTGCCTCGGTCCTGACTGCGACAACGCAGGCGGAGTCTTCATCTGCCACCCGGCGCCTGCTCGACAATCAACTGCAATGGCGGACCACCCCGCCACTGGAGCTTCCTGTTTTGCAGGATGGCTCCACCCCTATTTCCTACAAAGATCCTTCCCCAGTATATTACGAGGGTCGTTGGTATATCGTGGCATCGCAAACGCGGTATGTCGGGGACCGCACCCGGTATTCGATGGTCTATTTTTCGCTCGACGACCTCACGCGGCCGGAGACGGCCAAGGTCGTGCCATTGTTGCAATCCGAAGAGTATGCCGCCGCACCGGCCTTCTTCTATTTTACCCCGCACAAAAAATGGTATCTGGTCTTCGGCTGGACCGACCAGTCCAAGAAGTATCATGGTCCGGCCTTTAGCACCTTTGACGATATTGAGCACCCCGAACGGTTGACCGCTCCCTGGCCCATGGTGGAGAAAACACCCGATTCCCTGCCCAAGACGAAAAATCCGCGCTGGCTGGATTATACCATCATCGCGGACGGCGCCAAGGTCTACATGTTCTTCACCGACGACGGGGGCAATTTCATGTATTGCACCACTTCCGAGGAGGCCTTTCCCTTCGGCTGGGGTGACCCGGTGGTGGTTCTCTCTGAGCCAATCAGCCTGATCTTCGAGGGCAGTTGCACCTACAAGATAAAGGACGGACCGTTTCTCACCATCGTGGAGGCGATTGCGCCGGGCAGCGGAGATCGTTACTACAACTCATTGGTGGCGGAGAAGCTCGAGGGACCTTGGAAGTTTTTGTCCTCGGCCGACAAGCCCTTCGCGGGATTAACCAACGTCGCCGGTTCGCCAGTCTGGAGTAAACACATCTCCCACGGAGAGTTTCTAAGGGATTCGTATGACGAAAAGATGATCTTGGATCCTGCCAGGGCACCTCTCCTGTATCAAGGTTGGGACAAGCAGTCACGCGTGCCCGGCGTTCCACTTGGTCGCTTTAACGGGTATCACGAGACGCCGTGGAAGTTGAGCATACTCCATCCAATAGAATAACACTCGTCGTATGCCTATGAGAACGCCCCAAGCAATTCTCCTCGCGAACAAGGTGTCCTGGGTGGACGGCGATGTCTTCGACTACGTCTATGGCAAAGAACGCCTTTCGCGAATCGCGGCGCTCACCCAGCTCTATCCGACCAAAATCACCTCGGAGAACTTTGCGGCACATCGGTCTGCGCTGGGGAAGGTCGAGGTGATCTTCTCCTGCTGGGGCATGCCCGCTTTGAACGCTGAGCAGTTGGCCGCGTTGCCCGCGCTCAAGGCGGTCTTCTATGCCAGCGGCTCGGTCAAGGCCTTTGCCGGGCCGCTTCTGGAGCGGGGCATCGTGGTATGCAGTGCCGCCGAGGCGAACGCCATTCCGGTCGCGGAGTTCTGTCTCGCCCAGATACTGCTGTCCTGTAAGGCGGCGTTCCGGAATTCCAGCCGGTGCCGGCTCGGGCCCTGGGTTGAGACGGCGATGCCCTCCGGTCCAGGCGCCTACGGCGCGACGGTCGCGCTGATTGCGATTGGAGCCGTAACCCGCTATTTGTTAAAGCTGTTACAACCCTTTAATCTCCGGGTGATCGCCGTCAGCGATTACCTCACGGAAAAGGAAGCAAACGCGATGGGCATTGCCAAGCTAGTGGATATTGAAACCGCCTTTCGGGAAGGCGACATCGTGAGTAATCACCTCCCGGACCTGCCGGAACTGTATAAATGTTTTAAGCAGGAACATTTCGCCTCCATGCGCGAGGGAGCCACCTTTATCAACACCGGCCGCGGCAAGCAGGTCGATGAACCTGGGATGATTGCGGCCCTGCAAGCGCGCCCCGATCTCACCGCGTTACTTGATGTCCAACATCCGGAGCCGCCCGCGGCGGGTAGTCCGCTTTACACCCTTCCCAACGTCCACATGACAAGCCACATCGCCGGGAGTAAAAATAACGAGGTCCGGCGCATGGCGGATATGATGATCGAGGATTTCCTGGCGTGGCGGGACGGCCACCCGCTGCGGCGAGCGGTGCGAGCGGAGGAGTTTAAAAAGAGTGCCTGACGGCAGCCTGCCATTAACATAATCCTTCCTCAAGTGCCCCTGCTGGCATGCGGCAAAAATCGCCTTATCGCTCCTTTGTATTAACTCCGTTACCCCTTTCCCCATGAACTACAGAAAACTCGGCTCCTCCGGCCTCCTCGTCAGCGAACTCTCCTTCGGGAGCTGGATCACCTTTGGGGCCCAGATTGAAAACGATACCTCCAAACAACTGCTCCACCACGCCTACGACGCAGGTATCAACTTTTTCGACAACGCCGAGACCTACGCCAACGGCCGCTCCGAGGAGGTCATGGGGCGCATCCTCGCTGACTCCGGCTGGACGCGCGATACTTATATCGTTTCCAGCAAAGCCTACTTTGGTGCTGTTGATAATCCCCGCCCCAACCAGACCGGCCTCAGCCGCAAACACCTGGTCGAGGCCTGTCACGCCGCACTCCGCCGCCTGCGCCTCGACTACCTCGATCTTTACTACTGCCACCGCCCCGACGCTTCAGTGCCGATATTCGAGATTGTGCGCACCATGAGCGACCTCGTCGCCCAAGGCAAAGTGCTCTATTGGGGCACCAGCGAATGGCCTGCCGACCTGATCATCGCCGCCCACGAGTGCGCCGAACGTCACCACCTCATACCTCCCGTGATGGAGCAGCCTCAATACAGTCTCGTCGTGCGCGACCGCGTGGAGCGTGAATACGCCCCGCTCTACTCACGCTACGGCATGGGCACCACCACCTGGTCTCCGCTCGCCGCCGGATTGCTCTCGGGCAAATACACCGACGGCATTCCCGCCGATTCCCGCCTCGCCCAGACTACCTGGCTGCGCGCCCTCATGGAAGGCCAGTCCGCCAACGGCATCCCTGGCACCGCGCTCAAAGCCGTCGCTCCCATCGCGCGAGTCGCCGCCGCCGCCGGCCTCCCGCCCGCCCGTTTCGCCCTCGCCTGGTGTCTGCGAAATCCGCACGTGAGCACCGTGATCCTCGGGGCCAGCCGAGTCGAACAACTCGCCGAAAACCTCCTCGCCGCCGGCGACGTCGCGAAGTTAACCCCCGACGTGCTCGCCGCCGTCGATCAAGCCACCGCCGGGCTCCACGCCTGATTCCCCCCGCCATGAACAACCGCTCCTTTCTTTTATCCACTGTCTTCATTGCGGGCCTGTCGCTCGCCTCGCTGCACGCCCAAGGCGAACCCACCAACGCCAAGGAGGCCACGGCACAAAACGCCAAGCCCAACTCCATCACTCCCGAGCAAAAAGCCGCCTACGCCGCGCTTGTCGCCACTCTCTCGCCCGAAGAGCAGGCGTGGGAGCGCACCCTCTCCGGAAACCTTGGCGGCTTCTATTTCCCCATCCACCAAAAGGACCGCATCGCCGGCAAGGTCACCGCATGGAATTATGTGAAAGACGACCCCGCGCTACCGCGTATGTTGATCATCGGCGACTCGATCTCCCGCGGCTATACGCTCAACGTGCGCTCCGCCCTTGCCGGCCAGGTCAACGTCCACCGCGCCCCGGCCAACTGCGGCCCCACCGCCACCGGACTGGCTAAACTCGACGTGTGGCTCGGTTCCGGCGAATGGAACATTATCACGCTCAACTTCGGCATCCACGACCGCGCCACCCAGCCCGATGTTTACCGCGCCAATGTCATCGCTTTGATCGCGCGCCTGCGCAAAACCGGCGCGAAACTTTACTGGGTGCGCACCACCCCCGCTCCCGCCGGTCCGAACAAAGAAAACTTCACCGCCGCGCAGTGCGAACAGGTCAACCGCATCGCCGACGAACTCATGGCCGCGGAAAAAATTCCGTCCATCGACCTTTACCGCGCGGTCGAGCCGCAGCTCACCGAGCTTCAACTCCCCAACAACGTTCACTTCAGCAACAAGGGCTATACCGTCATGGGCACCGAAGTCGCCCGCGCGATCAGCGCCGGTCTGGCCGATACAAAATGAATACAAACCCCGCGCCCTACCGCCACGTCGTCTTGTTTAAATTCAAGGACGGCGTCGGCCCGGAAAAAACCCAGGCCATCGCGCACGCCTTCCGCGCCTTTTGCGCCGGCCTGCCCTTTGTCACCGGCTTCGAGTGGGGCGAAAACTCGAGCGTGGAAAACATCAACCACGGCTACACCCATTGCTTCATCGTCACCTTCGCCGACTCGGCCGGGCGAGATGCTTATCTACCTCATCCGGCCCACCAGGCGTTCTGTAGAGACCACCTTGATCCAAGTTTGGACCGCGTGTGCGTGCTGGATTTCAGCGTGAACACCTGAACCGGACTATTTCCGCCTCAAAAAATCCCCCATGATCCCCGCTCGTCCATTCCCGCTTCGCTCCGCACTGCTCATTGTCCTCCCGCTCTTGGCGGGCGCCCCGGCAGCCGAGGCCGCCTCCTTTCAACCCACCTGGGAATCCCTCGAAACCTACCAAACCCCCGATTGGTTTCGCGACGCCAAGTTCGGCATCTGGGCCCACTGGGGTCCGCAGTGTGAGCCCGAGAGTGGCGACTGGTATGCGCGCAATATGTATCTGCCCGACAAGCCTCACTATAAAGAACATCTTGAGCGTTATGGCCACCCCTCGGAGGTCGGCTTTAAAGAGATTATTCGCGACTGGAAAGCCGAGCGCTTTGAGCCCGATGCCTTGGTGGACTTTTACCGCAAAAGCGGGGCCCGCTACTTCGTCGCGATGGCCAACCACCACGACAATCTCGATCTCTGGAACTCGACCCACCAGCCATGGAACTCGGTGGCGGTCGGACCCAAGCGCGACCTCATCGCCGGGTGGGCAAGCGCCGCCCAGAAGGCGGGCCTTCGCTTCGGCGTCAGCGTGCACGCGGCACGCACCTGGCGTTGGTGGGAGGTGACTCGCAACGCCGACAAAGACGGCCCCCAAGGCGGGAAACGTTACGACGGGCGGCTGACCAAGGCCGACGGGGCCGGGCAGTGGTGGGAGGGGCTCGATCCCCAGGATCTCTACGAGCAGCGGCATGTGATCGGAGGCCCTCCCGGACCGGCCTACGTGGAGCGTTTTTTCAAGCGCGTTGACCAGTTGGTCACCGATTACCGCCCCGACCTTCTCTATTTCGACGACGCCGTGTTGCCGCTTTACAAAGACGCCCCGGCAGAGGCGCTCGGCATGGCGGCGAAGTTCTACAACGCCAACGTCCAGCGTCACGGGCGCAACGAGGCCGTGCTCGCCACCAAAGCGCTCAATGAGCAGCAGCGCAAAGCGCTCCTCTACGATATAGAGCGCGGCAAAGCCTCCACCATCCTGCCCGAACCTTGGCAAACCGATACCTGCATCGGCCAGTGGCACTACAGCCGGGCGGTGTATGACAAGAACGAATACAAGGATGCCCGCACCGTCATCGCGATGCTGGCCGACATCGTGAGTAAAAACGGCAACCTCCTCCTGAGCGTGCCGCTCCGGCGGGATGGTCAGCCCGACGAAAAGGAGTTCGCCATCGTGCGCGACATCGGGGCCTGGCTGGAACGCTACGGCGAGGCGATCTACGCGACCCGGCCCTGGCAGGTCTTCGGCGAGGGGCCCGCGATGCTGGCTCGCGAGCCTGGCCGGCACGGGGGCGACAAAGATGTCATTACAGTTCCCCTGACTGCGGAAGACATCCGCTTCACCCAAACGAAGGACGCTTCGCGGCTCTACGCGATCGTCATGGCCCCGCCGCCCAATGGTGAACTGGTCATCCGGTCGCTGGGGACCACCGCCGCAGGGGCGCCGCCGGTCATCGCATCGGTGCGGCTGCTGGGCACGGAGCAGGATCTGCCGATCACGCGCGATGAAGCGGGGCTGAAGCTTGCGTTGCCGGCGGACCAGTTGCCCGGCTTGGGGATTTTCGCGCTTCGCATAACCACCGCACCATAAGAACCGCCCGATCAAAACGACCGATGTTATCAGCCCTGCGCGCTCGACTGAGAGCACCCCATGGGCGTCGCCGTTAACGGGGCTGATTCCCTGATTCCCTTCCTGCATCAAAATGAAATGGACATTCCCGGCGTGCTTGTTGGTGGCCGTAGTTTCCGGTTGTGGGGCGGTGCTCGCCGCTGAGTCGCCACTTACTCCGGTCACGGCGCAACTTTCAACCTGGCTGAACGCAAAGTCAGAAGGCCCCGTGCGGCTGTGGGACCCCGGCTCGGAGCCGACCCTCGCCCTCACCGCGGAAAGCGACCGTTGGCGGCTTTTGCCGAAACCCGGTCTTGTGCAACTCCTCGTCCACGCCGCGGACGCAGAGGCGGGTGGCATGCTGCAAATCACCCTGGGAAAGGGCGGGCGGCCGGCGACTCCCGTTCCATTGCGGATGCCCGGCTGGCAACGCATCACCATCGCGGTGCCGCCGGAGGATTGGCAGGGCGGAGACCCCGGCGTTATCCAGGTTTCGGCAAGCGGGAAGACGGGGGCGATCAAGCTCGCCGGTCCAGCGCATCCGGCCTGGCCGCTCGGCACCGGCCTGAGCGATGCGCAACTCCTCTCGATGCTCGACCTCGAACGCCCCGAGTTGAGCGGCGTTCGCGCGGCGGTGCTGCGGGGCGACGTCGCGGAGGCCCGGCGCGAGCTCGTCCGGCATTTTCGCGGGCGGACCCAGCCCACGTGGCAGTCCCCTCCCCGGGAGATGACGCTCAACGAAAAGGAAGACTTGGCGGCACTCGCAGCCATGAATGAGGCCGGCGAATTCGCCATGCTGGGCCATCGCCATACCTACCCCGAGGGAGCCGTCGACTGGCACTTGGATCCCACGGAGGGCACGAACGCCCAGACCAACGAGTGGGTCTGGAGCATCAGTCGGCACGAGTTTGCCTCCCGCTGGAAGTATGGCTTGGAGGCGAGCGGGGATGCGCGTTATGCGGCGGCGTGGGGCCGCACGGTCCTCGGCTGGACGGATGCGATGCCGGTGCCCGCCTCGAATTGGAGCTGGGCGGGCTCGGGCTGGAGGGTGCTCGAAGCGGGCATTCGCACCGGGGAATTCTGGCCGGATGCCTGGGCCGCGTTTCATGCGCACCCGGCCTTCTCGGACGACGCGCTGCTCGCGATGGTGAAATCGTTTTGGGAACACGCCGATTTCCTCGCGGCGAAGCCTCCCTTTACCGGCAATTTCTACGCGCTGGCCAACTGCGGGCTCCACACCACCGCGACCCTTTTCCCGGAGTTCCGGGACTCTCCGTCGTGGCGCAAAACCGCCGTCGTCAATCTGGAGAAATGCGTCGTGCCCAACACCGGCAGCGACGGCGGGTGGTTTGAAGCCTCGCCCTCTTATCACCAGTGGGTTGTGGACAAACTCGCGCTCGTTCTGAGCTGCGCGGAACGCAACGGATGCGCGAGCGATTTTTCCCCGTCCTTCCGGTCCCTGCTCAGCCGGATGGCCGAGTGGAATGTGCGGATTTCGACGCCCGACCGCCGTGTGACGGCGCTCAACGACTCGAGCCGCCTGACGCTCGCCTCGGTCACCACCCCCTTCCTGCGGGAGGCCTATTCGGGCAGCAGCATCCTGCCCTGGGCCGCCGCCCTTGCCAGCGGAGCCGCGCCCGGGCCGAACCCACCCCTGCCGCCCAGCGAGTATCTCGAGCCGAGCGGCTACATGGTCATGCGCACCTCATGGGAAAAAGATGCGAGCTACCTGCTCTTCGACGTCGGCCCGATGGGCGGAGGCCACGGCCATTTTGACGCCCTCAATCTGGTGTATTCGCCGGACGGCCGCCGCGGCTTGTTCGACGGCACGGGCGGGACCTACGACAAAACGCCCTTTCGTTGGTGGTCGATGTCCACCTTGTCGCACAACACGATCACCATCGACCGGCTGAACCAGTTTCGCCCAAAACCGACCAAGGATGATCCGATCGGCGCGCTGCCGGCGGATACTCCCGCTCCCGTTTACTCCGACGCGCCAGCCTACATCTACGCCAGCGGCTGGCACGTGGGCGGCTACGGCCGGGAGCCGCAGCTCAGCGTCCGGCACCGGCGCGAGATCGTGTTCCTCAAAGAAACCGGGATCGTCCTCGTGCTCGACACCCTCACTCCCGCCGACGAGCTACCCCACGCCTACGAGCTGCGCTGGCACGCCGCGACCACGCAGGCAAAACACACCGCCGACGGAGTCGCCCTATGTGGCGAGGAGGGAAGTCCCTTGCTGGCCATCCTGCCCTTGACTGGACTGGATTCGTTTCATGCCGATTCGGCCGTCACCAAACCAGAAATACTCGGCTGGGATGTGATCAAAGGAGGCACCTGGGACAAAACCAAGAGCGGCCCTCCGGTGCCCGCGCTCACCGTTCGGCATCTGCGCAAAACATCCGGCCCCACAACCTTTGCCACCCTCCTGGTTCCGCCTTCGCAGTTTATCGAGTCCGGGGCGGAGTATCGTATCACTCGCACCACTACGAGTTCCGCCGCGGTCACGCTCGGCGGCAAACTCTGGGAGGTATCGTGGGGAACCAGTCCGGATGCCCCGATCGTGCTTAGCGGGTTTTCGTCGTTAGGGACGCTCGAGGTGCCCAGAAACAAAACGCGCTGATCAACGCCAGCCCGCTCCCTGGCCTCGCGAACTCCCCCATCCCGTTTATGTTGCCCATGCGACTTAGCCGTAACCTTCTCCTCGGCATGCTGCTGGCCGCCTCGGCCTTGGCAGCCAAGAGCGAAGCACCCGACCCGGCGCTGACCCGCATTTTGGACAACACGCTCTCTTGGACAACGACGGGGCCGTTGCCGTTTCCCGTCTTGCCGGAAGCCGGGGCCGTTCATCTTGCTTACAAAAATCCGGCGGTGGTCAAAGCGAAGGGCGGCTGGCACATCTATGCCTCCCGCAAGTCCTTCGTGGCCGGAAAAGTCCGTCACAGCATGGCCTATCTCGGCCTTTCGGACTGGAATCATCCCGAACAGGCCAAAGTGGTGCCCTTGTTTACGGATGAAGCCTACACGTCTGCCCCCGCTGTCTTTTATTATACGCCACACCAGAAATGGTATCTTTTTTATGGACGAAAAGACCCGGCGATCAACGCGGAAGGTCCGGCGTTCAGCACCTTGGATGATATTGACCGCCCTGAAACCATCACCCCGCCGATGATGTGTTTCCCGTCCGTGCCGGAGTCTCTACCCAAAAAGAAAGGCGTGCGCTGGCTCGATTTCACCGTGATCGGTGACGGCAAAAAGATGTATCTCTTTTTCACGGACGACAGCGGCCACTTTCTGCGCAGTTCCACCAGTCTGGATGATTTTCCGCTGGGCTGGGAGCCGCCCGTGGTCGTCATGAAGCACCCTACGTCGGTGATCTTCGAGGCCAGTTGCACATTTCGGCTTAAAAACTCGCCGCTCTATTTAACCATCGTCGAAGCCATCGAGCCCATAACCGGTTTGCGTTTTTTCACTTCTTTCGTGGCCGATCGCCTGGATGGAGAATGGCGTTTAATAAATGGCGACGCCCGCCAGCCCTTCGCCGGTGTTAATAATGTAAGTGCCGCCGACGGAACCAAGCCCTGGAGTCCCCACATCAGCCACGGCGAGATGCTTTGCGCCACCCAAGACGAGTCCATGATATTGGATCCCGAGAATATGACTTTTCTCTATCAAGGGTGGGATGGGAAAACCCGTGTTCCCGGCGTGCCCTTGGGCAATTTTAACGGCTACCACGAAATCCCCTGGCAACTCGCTCTGCTGCGCTCGCGGTAAAGCTGCTCCGGGCACCCGCTGCTCACGCCTGCACGGAAGGCGGCGGCGCATCCTTTTCGCCGAAGGTTCGCAGCGCGCGGCTCAGGTCGTTGGCGTGTTTGTAGCCCAGGTGGTGGGCCGCCGCCTTAACCTGCCAGCCGTCTTGTTCAATCAGCCGCCGGGCCTCGTCCAGTTTGAGTTGGCGAAAGTATTTGCCCGGCGTCGTCCCAGCCTGATCGAGAAAGAAACGGCTCAAGGTGCTGGGGGCCATCCCGAGGTAATCACAAAGCGCGGGGACGGTCGCGCGAAGGGCGAGATTTTTGCCCAGCCACGACTGGGTGAGCGCCCAGCGGATATCACCCGCCGCAGGAGTGGCCCGGCTGGCCCGCAGCAGCTCCACTTCCATCAAGGTCCGCAGCGCGACAAGGGTCGCAGGCACCGAGGCATCAGCGAGAGAAACCTCTTTCCGGCACTGCACGTGAACCCGTGCTAAAAAATCAAGAGGGCTGTGCGTGAGGGGCAGAAGGGAAAAGCCCTCGTTCGTTGATCTCAGTTCAGGAACTTCCGGCCGGCCCCGCCACACCCAGACCAGAATCTCCACCGGCTTGATGGCGTTCTGCCGGATGCCAAACGGGAATCCGGGCTCAATCACCAAGGCGGCCGGAGCGCGCAGCGTCCGCACCCCTTCGTCGCTCACCATGCTCACGGAGCCGCGCAGCAACACAAAATAGTTCGTGCCGGGATCGACATGCCGGGGCAGCGGATCGCTGGCGAAATCCCGTTGCCCCCAGCCGAGGTAGATCAAGGGCAGATCGCCGCGCCCGGCCCAGTTCGGCCGCCCGGGCGGAGGGCTCAACGTGCCGTTGGGGGAGGGAAAATCGCGCCTAGCATTTTCAGTCATTCTGACCGTCAAGGCTACCTCATTGCGCTTCTGATTCCAGCCCATACCGAGCACTCTCGCGCCGTAATTTCTCCCCCTTGCGTGCCAACCTTGCCCAAGGGCTTTGCGCCGCTCGTCCCGCCACTCCCGTCACCCCTCCCGCAATTCTCATCATTTATGAAAATCCTCTCCCTCCAACAACCCGGCTCACTCGTCTGGACCGAGGTTCCCGCGCCGCAAGCGGCGGAAGGCGAAGCACTCGTCCGCGTCCGCCGTTGCGGCGTGTGTGGCACCGACATCCACGCGCTGGCGGGTAAACAACCGTTCTTTAGTTATCCTCGCCGCCTGGGTCACGAGTTGTGCGTCGAGGTCGTAAACGCCCCGGCGGAGAGCGGGCTGGCCGCCGGCGACCTCTGCGCGGTCGAGGCCTACTATTTTTGCGGCGCGTGCCCGGCTTGCCGCGCGGGCAAAACCAATTGTTGCAAAAACCTCAAAGTCCTCGGGGTTCACATCGATGGCGGCCACACGCCGTTCATGACCGTGCCGGCGGAAAAACTCCATCCGGCCAAAGGACCGAACCCGGATCAGATCGCGCTGGTCGAGCCCCTCGTGATCGGCGCGCACGGAGTCGAGCGCGCGGCGATCAAGGCGGGTGAACCGACCGTGATCCTCGGCATGGGACCGATCGGCCTCGCCGCCGCGATTTTCGCCAAGGCGGCGGGCGCGAATCTCGTCTGTGTGGACCTGCAACCCGAGCGCCTGAAGTTCGCCTGCGAGACCATGCAGCTCGGCACCGCCCTGCCGGCCGATGCCCACCTGGCGGAAAATTTACAGGCGCATTTTGGCCAGTTGCCCTCCGTGGTGATCGACGCCACCGGCAATCCGGCCTCGATGCGCGGCACCTTCCAACTCACCGAGCACGGTGGGCGGATTGTTTTCCTCGGCTTGTTCATAGGTGACATGACCTTCGACGATCCGAATTTCCATCGCCGCGAGCTCACGCTGATGGCCAGCCGGGCCGGCCTGAGCGGCACCTTCCGCGAAGTGATCCGTCTGATGCAGACCAATCAAGTGGATGTGCTGCCGCTCATCACCCACCGCTTTGATTTCGCCGATACCGCCGAACGCCTGCCCGGTCTCCACCGCGAGGCCGGCTTGGTCAAAGCCATGATCGATTTCGATAAGGCCCTCTAAGCTCCGGAAAGATACTATGAAAATCACCAAACTAGAACCGATCATTCTGCACGCCCCGGTTACTCGTGGCGGCATCGCCGACAGCACGCACAAACTCACGCACTGGGGCGCGCCCGGCGTGGCGATCCATACCGACACCGGCCACATCGGCTACGGCTTTTCCGGCACCCACGCGCACCTGCCTACCGACCGTTTGATCGTAGATTGTATCATTCACAGCTTCGGGCCGCTGCTCATCGGCGAAGATCCCCAAGAGGTGGTGGCGCTCTGGGAGAAACTGCACAAAAAATCCGAAATCTACTGGGTGGGCCGCGCCGGTATCACTCACCTAGCGCTCGGGGCCATTGATATAGCGCTGTGGGATCTGAAGGCGAAAGCCGTTGGCCAGCCGCTGTGGAAACTCCTCGGCGGCTCGGCGACTAAAAAAGTCGAGGCCTACAACACCGACGGCGGGTGGCTGAACTGGTCGCTCGAAACGATGGTGAGCGATTGCAAACGCCTGGTGCAGGAAGAGGGCTATCGCGCAGTCAAACTCAAGGTCGGCGGGCCCAATCCGCGCGAAGACCTCCGCCGCGTCGAGGCCGTGCGCCAGGCCCTCGGCCCGGATATCCGCATCATGACCGACGCCAACGGACGCTGGACTTTGCCCCAAGCGATCCAAACCGCCGGGCGCCTCGTGGACTTCGACATCGCCTGGATCGAGGAGCCGATCTACTTCGACGACGTCGAGGGGCATCGCCGCCTGGCCGAGACGATCGCCACTCCGATCGCCCTCGGGGAGCAACTTTACATGACCTCGCAGTTCCGCGATTTCATCCACGCGGGGGCCGTGCACTACGTCCAGCCGGATGTGGTGCGCCTCGCCGGCATTACGGAGTTTTGGCAGGTCGCGGATCTGGCGCGCTGCTACAGCTTGCCGGTCGTGCCCCACGTCGGCGACATGTGTCAGGTGCACCAGCACGTCTGCTTCGCGCATCCGGCGTGTTCGCTACTCGAGTATATTCCGTGGCTGCGCGACTGGATGGATAAGCCGGCCCAGATCGTGGACGGTTTTTACGTCGCGCCGGAAACACCCGGCGCGGGCATGACACCCAGCCGCAAGGCGCTCGCTGAAATCAACAAAATCTAACCATGACTACCGCCTCAATAAACCCCTTCCGCCTCGATGGAGAAACCGCGCTCATCACGGGTGGAGGTTCCGGTATCGGGCTGGGCATCGCCCGCTGTATGGTTCAGGCCGGCGCAAAAGTCGTCTTGGTGGGTCGCCGCGAAGATCAATTGATCCAGGCCTGCGCCGAGCTGGGGGCGCTGGCTTCCTTCGTCGCCCATGATGTCACGCGGCTGGACGCGGCGGGCGAACTCGTGGCCGCCGCCCAAAAAGTCGCGGAAAGCCCCGTGACGATTCTGGTCAACAACGCCGGCACGCACCTCAAGAAACCCGCCGCCGAGACGAGCCCGGAAGATTTCCAAAGTGTGCTCAATACGCATGTGCTCGCCGCGCACGCGCTGACGCGGGCGCTCATTCCCGGCATGGTGGCGCAAGGCAAAGGCTCCATCCTCTTTACCTCGTCCATGGCCGCCTTCATGGGCGTGCCCTTGGTCTTGGCCTATGCGGCGGCCAAGAGCGCCTACTTTGGCATGGTCTCCACGCTTTCCGCAGAGCTCAGCGCCAAGGGCGTGCGGGTAAATGCCATCGCGCCCGGCTGGATCTTTAGCGAGATGTCGCGCAAAGCGCTTGAGAGCGATCCCGCCCGTAAGGCCAAGGTGTTGTCCCGCATTCAAATGGGTCGCATGGGCGAACCGGCCGACATCGGCCACGCGGCGGTCTACCTCAGTTCAGCGGCGGCCGGCTATGTGACGGGCGTCACGTTGCCGGTCGATGGCGGCGCCTCCGTGGGGTTCTGAGGCCCGCCTCGCATGCCGCACCAGAGTCAGGCGGCGGCGAGAGCCTGTAGAATTTCTGGGATAGGGGAACCGAGCGCCATTGGGGTCAATGGCCTCAACTTATTGAATTTCCATCTTTCCAAGCAAATTTTCAATAAGTTGAAACCTGCCCCCCCCTTGGCTTGACCCTATTTTGCTCGCCCCGAATCAAACCGCCTCTATGGAACAAAAATCATCGTCGGAAAACCACGATTCAATACATAGTAATACGAAAAAAGTGGATGGCTTTCCGGTAATCATACTCTCCAATGGCCTGCTGGAAGTGGAAGTATTATCCGTTGATAAAAACAACGGGTATTATCGCGCATGCCGCTTTGATTGGTCGGGATTTATGGCACAGGTGACCTACAAAGGTCATACTTACTTCCAGGATTGGCGCGGCTATGATGGTTCGCTCAACCCCGGCACGCACGACCCCCTGAACATCGGCAGCGGAACCGGTATCGCCGAGGAATTCCGCTTCCCGCTGGGCTACGAAGCGGCGACCGCAGGCGGGGCATTCGTCAAGGTAGGCGTAGGCGTGCTGGAAAAATCGAAGGATGCCGCCTATTTTTTTGCCAATCACTACAAAATTCTCGATACCGGCGAGTGGAAAGTTTCCTGCGACAAAGACTGGGTGCTATTCGAGCACGCCGTAAAAATCGATTCCGGATACGGCTACCGCTATACGAAAAAGATTTCGCTGGTTCCCGACAAAGCGGAGATCGATGTGCTGCACACTTTGGAAAATACCGGCGGGAAAGACATCGTCACCTCCACCTACTGCCACAATTTCTTCCGCTTCGATAACGATTTTATCAACCCGAACTATCTGCTGCGATTTCCACAAGACATCACGACCTCGGCCGATTTCACCGGTAAAGCCGAGATCAAGGGCAAAACCTTGCGCCTGCTTAAGTCCCTGGTAGACAGGGTGCCAATACGCGGCGGTTTGAATGTGGGAAGCACCAATGCGTTCACCCTGAGCAATGACAAGACCCATACGGCGGTTCATGTTACGGGAAGTCATCCCCTATCACCGAACCCGAACGCCTCGTTTTATGTCTATATCTGGCGGATGGCGCATTGCCCGGAACCGATGATAGATTTAGACATAAAGCCCGGAAAGGCGACATCCTGGAACAAT
>CAMDHP010000061.1 GCA_945898185.1 Akkermansia muciniphila
TGCTCATCGTGTGTTACCTTTAAAGAGTTGAATTACAGGCTGGTGGCGCGGGGATTGCCGGAGGCAATGGTGGCGGCGGAAGGCGTGCGCGTCTCGACAAGATTGCCGAGGGCGTCGCGTTTGTTGAGACGGATATCCAAACCGAGGGATTGGATTTCCTTGATGAGCACGTTGAAGGACTCGGGCGTTCCGGCCTGCAGCGTGTTGTCGCCCTTGACGAGCGATTCGTAGATCTTAGTGCGGCCCTGCACGTCGTCGGACTTGACGGTGAGGAGCTCCTGGAGGGTGTGGGCGGCGCCGTAGGCTTCGAGGGCCCACACTTCCATTTCGCCGAAGCGCTGGCCGCCGTATTGGGCTTTACCACCCAAGGGCTGCTGCGTGACGAGGGAGTAAGGACCGACGGCGCGGGCGTGGATCTTATGGGAGACCAAGTGATTCAGCTTCATCATGTAGATGTAGCCGACCACGACCTCTTGATCGATCTTATCGCCGGTGCGACCATCGAAGAGCGCGGACTTACCCGAGGTGGGCAGGCCGGCTTCCTTGAGGTATTCGCGGACCTTCTTCTCGGGGATACCGTCGAACACAGGGGTCGCAACTTTGATTCCGAGTTTGGAGCAGGCCCAACCGAGATGCGTCTCAAGAACCTGACCAACGTTCATGCGTGACGGAACGCCGAGGGGATTAAGACAGATTTGGATCGGGGTGCCGTCCGGAAGGAAGGGCATGTCGGCTTCAGGAACGATCTTGGCGACCACACCCTTATTACCGTGACGACCGGCCATCTTGTCACCGACCTCAAGCTTCTGCTTGGTGGCGATGTAGACCTTGACCTGCTTGATCGAACCGTCACCAGCGATTTCGCCGGACTCGATGCCTGTGACCTTGCGCTCGCGATCGCTCTCGAGCTCGTCGAAACGAGACTGGAAGGAGGCGATGATCTCCATGATCTTGATGCGAACCGGAGACGGATCGATCTCAACATGCTTGGAGACGGCGGCGAGCTTACGGAGGAGGGTTTTGGTGATCTTGCGGTTGGCAGGGATGATGATCTCGCCGGTGGCACCGTTGGTGACATCGAGCGGGATTTTTTCGCCGAGAAGGATGTTCGACAAGGCCTCGGTGAGGGACTCGCGGAGCTTGTCCATCTGGGTCTTGTATTCCTCTTGGATCTGCTTGATTTCGCGACGGCGATCCGAGGGAGAGAGCTTCTCTTTCTCGAAATCAACGCGGCTGGAAACCTTTACATCCATGATGATCCCGGTGACGCCGGAAGGGACGATAAGGGACGTGTCCTTCACGTCAGCAGCCTTCTCGCCGAAGATGGCACGAAGGAGTTTTTCCTCGGGGGCGAGCTCAGTCTCGGACTTCGGGGTGATCTTGCCGACGAGGATATCGCCAGGCTTCACCTCAGCACCGATCCGGATGACGCCATTGTGGTCGAGGTTTTTGAGTGCCTCTTCGCCGACGTTAGGAATATCGCGGGTGATTTCCTCCGGCCCGAGCTTGGTGTCACGCGCGGTGACCTCAAACTCCTGGATGTGGATGGAGGAGAAGATGTCCTCCTTGAGGACCTTCTCGGAGATCAAGATAGCGTCCTCGAAGTTGTAGCCATTCCAAGGCATGAAGGCGACGAGGATGTTACGGCCGAGGGCCATCTCGCCCTTGTCGGTCGAAGGACCGTCGGCGATGATGTCGTTTGCTTTAATCTTCTGGCCCTTCTTGACGATGGGCTTTTGATTAAAGTTGGTCCCGGCGTTCGAACGCATGAACTTACGGAGCTCGTAAACTTGCACGCCAGTCTTCGAGTCGGACTTGGGGGTTTTCTCGAAGTTACGGGGCAGGTCGCCGTCCTCGGTGATAACGATGCGTTTGGCGTCAACGGAGGCGACAATGCCCTTGTGTTCGGCGACGACGACGATCTTCGAGTCGCGGGCGACGCGTTCCTCGATCCCGGTGCCCACGTAGGGGGACTCGGTCTGGAGAAGCGGCACACCTTGACGTTGCATGTTAGCACCCATGAGGGCGCGGTTGGCGTCGTCATGCTCAAGGAAGGGAATCATGCCGGCAGCGATGGAGATCACCTGCTTTGGCGATACGTCCATGTAGTGAACCTCGGAGGCGCTGACCTCGAGAAACTCGCCGTCTTTCCGAACGGTGACCTTGCCGACAAAGCGGCCCTTATCATCGATCTCGGCATTCGCCTGAGCGATGACCTTGGCTTCTTCTTGGTTGGCGGTGAGGTATTCGATCTTGTCGGACACCTTGCCGTCTTTGACCACGCGGTAGGGGGCCTCGATGAAACCATACTCGTTAACGCGAGCGTAGGTGGAGAGCGAGTTGATCAGACCGATGTTCGGACCCTCGGGTGTCTCGATGGGGCAAATACGCCCGTAATGTGAAGGATGAACGTCGCGGACCTCGAAGCCGGCGCGGTCGCGATTAAGACCACCCGGCCCGAGGGCGGAGAGACGACGCTTGTGCGTGACCTCGGCGAGCGGGTTGATCTGGTCCATGAACTGCGAGAGCTGGCTGCGCGCAAAGAAATCACGAATGACGGTGGTCAGTGCCTTCGGATTGATCAGCTTATTAGGCGTGATCGAATCGACGGACTGGTCATACATGGTCATGCGCTCGCGGACGAGACGCTCGGTGCGGGCGAGACCCTTGCGGCACTCGTTGGCGAGGAGCTCGCCCACGGTGCGGACACGGCGGCTGCCAAGGTGATCGATATCGTCCACGACACCTTCGCCGCGCTTGAGGCGGACGAGGTATTTCGTGGAGGCGATCATGTCCTCGGTGGTGACGATGCGTTGCTCGATTGGAGTTTCGAGGTGCAGTTTCTGGTTAATCTTGTAACGACCAACGGCGCCCAAATCATAGCGCTTCGGATCGAAGAAGAGACGCTTGAGGAGTGCCTTCGCGTTCGCGATGGTCGCGGGCTCGCCTGGGCGGAGGCGTTTGTAGATTTCCTTGAGTGCTTCCTCTTCGTTGATCGTCGGATCCTTCTTCAGAGCACGAACGATAGCGCCGTCATCAACCGCGGTGTCGAGGATGCGGACGTTCGTGATGTCATGCTTCTCAAAAGTGCGGATGGTCTGCTTGGTGACCTGCTCAAGGGCTCGAGCCAGAACGACACCCTTGTGGGCATCGATCACGTCATCAACAAACACGAGGGTGGAGACATTATCCAAGTCGAGCAGCTTGTTGATTTTTACGTCTTTAACCTCGTAAAAGAGCTCGAGGATCTTCGCGTTATCGGAGTAACCCAGCGAACGGAAAAGCGTGGTGATGAGGAATTTGCGACGACGACGACGGCGGTCGAGGTAAACGTAAAGGAGGTCATTCTGGTCGAATTGAACCTCCAGCCAAGTGCCGCGGTCAGGAATGATGCGGAATGCAAACAACTCTTTGCCGGAGGTATGGCGATCCTTCTCAAAGCAAAGGCCAGGGGAACGATGGAGCTGAGAAACGACTACGCGTTCGGCACCATTGATGATAAACGAGCCGCGCTCGGTCACCATCGGGATTTCGCCCATGTATATTTCCTCGTCTTTGATGAACTCTTCCTCGCGGAGGCGGAGTTTGACGTGGAGAGGAACGGAGTAAGTGATGCCGTCCTTAATGCACTCGATCTCGGTATTGCGGGGCTCGCCAAGGGTGTAGGAAACGTATTCGAGGACGAGGCGCCCGTCGTAGGATTCGATCGGGAATATCTCGCGGAAAACTGCCTCGAGGCCTTGGGCTTTGCGCTGTTTGTCAGGCACGCCCTTTTGGAGGAAACCGAGATACGAAGTGATCTGGATTTCGATCAGATTGGGCGGCTGTATGACTTCACGAAGCTTACCGAAGTTAAGACGCTCGAATTGATTGCGGTCGGCCATGATGATTTCCCGTTGAATTGAGATAGAAAAGTGCGGATGTGCGATACCGGGCGAAAGGAGCCTACGGTTCGCTCAGAACAACGTCGGCGTGGAAAGCGCGACGCTGGGAACCAAAAAAGAACAGAGAGGAGAAAAGGCAAGGGACAGGCCATGCAAACGCTCGGCCTGTCCCGTGGAAAAGAGAGAAGTTAAACTATTGATTGCAAAGCGATTACTTAAGTTCGACCTTGGCGCCAGCGGCCTCGAGCTTCTTCTTGATATCTTCGGAGTCGGCCTTGGAGGCAGCCTCTTTGACGACCTTGGGCGCGCCCTCGACGAGGTCCTTGGCTTCTTTGAGGCCCAGACCGGTGATGGCGCGAACTTCTTTAATGACGCCGATCTTGTTCGCACCGGCCTCGACGAGGACGACGTTGAACTCGGTCTTCTCTTCGGCGACCACTGCGACAGCGGCGCCACCAGCGGGGGCGGCGGCTACAGCAGCGGCGGCAGAAACGCCCCACTTGCCTTCCAGCTCCTTAACGAGGCCGGCTAGGTCGAGAACGGTCTGCGCGGACAGCCATTCGATAACTTGGTCTTTGGTGATGTTGCTCATGGTAATGATCTCCTGCCTTAAGTTAGCGGCCACAGGAAGCGGGCGCGTTTAAGAGACGTATCTCCTAGCTGAGGGCGGTTTGATTGGGATTCCTGCCGCCCGCCACGCCAGAGGCGAAACGAACGGCAGAGAAAGGGATTAGGCGGCGGACTCCTTCTTGACCTTCGCATCAACGAGGCGCACGAAAGCGGCCGCGTTCGAAGTAAGGATGCTAAGGAACTGCGAACGGAGGACGTCGAAGGGGGGAAGATCGGCAAGTTTGGCGAGTTCGGCGGACGAGAAAACTTTCTTGTCCAGAACTCCTACTTTGACTTCGAGCTTCTGCTTCTCATCAAAAAACTTCTTCAGAACCTTAGCGACGCCGGCGGGGTTTTTGCCGCCCACAACGATTGCCGTGGGCCCGGCGAGAACGCTGTCAACCTCGGGCAAACCGAAGGCCTTGGCGGCGACGCGGAAGGAGCTGTTCTTGACAACGTGGAACTCGGCTTTCTCAACCGCGAGACGCTTGCGCAGTTCAGCGGTATCAGCGACGGTGACCTTGGAGAAGTTCGCCAAGATGACGTAGTCAGACTTCTTGAGGTGGCTCTCGACTTCGGAGATTAGATATTTCTTTTCGGCTCTCATGGATGTGACCTCGGATTAAGATTGGCTAGTTGAGGACGGGATAACGCGGATGCCGGGGCTCATCGAAGACGAGAGCGTGATGGACTTCACGTAGATACCCTTGAAGGAGGCGGGCTTAGCGCGGTTGATAGCGTCTATGACGGCGCTGGCGTTCTCAGCAATCTGGACCGGCGTAAACGAACGCTTGCCAATGCCGACGCCTATGTTGGCGGCTTTATCCATCTTGAATTCGACACGGCCAGCCTTAACCGCCTTGATACCAGTGGCGATGTCATCCGTGACGGTGCCGGACTTCGGGTTCGGCATGAGGCCTTTGGGGCCAAGCACGCGCGCGAGCGTGCGGACCTGCTTCATGGCCTCCGTAGTGGCGATGGCGACATCGAAGTCGAGCCAACCCTCGTTCACCTTGAGCATCATGTCTTGCATACCAGCATGGTCGGCACCGGCGGCGAGGGCAGCCTCAGGGTTGTCGGTGAAGACAAGGATACGGACTTTCTTGCCCGAACCATTTGGAAGCGGGGTGGTGCCGCGCACCATCTGGTCGCCTTGGGTCGGGTCGACCCCGAGACGAATAGAAAGTTCGACAGTTTCATCGAACTTTACCTTGGGGAATTTGCCCAAGACATCGACAGCCTCGGAGAGGGTGTAGTCTTTGGCGAGATCAGCAGCCTTTACGGCGCTCTGATAGCGTTTGCTTTGTTTTGTTTTTGCCATGTGTGACTCCTTGCGGTGCATACGCTCTTGGAAGAGCTCCCGCGGTTGGGTGGTCTGGAAAGTAGAGGCGCTAGGTTTAGTCGATGACTTCGATACCCATGTTACGGGCGGTTCCGGCGATGATTTTAACCCCAGCCTCGACACTGTTAGCGTTCATGTCGGCCTTCTTCAGGTTATAAATCTCAGCGAGTTGCTTCTTGGTAACCTTGCCAACCTTGTCCATGTTGGGCTTGGCGGAACCGGAGGCGATGTTTGCGGCCTTCTTCAAGAGCACGGAAGCCGGAGGGGACTTCAGAATAAAAGTGAAGCTCTTATCGCTGAAAACGGTAATGACCACCGGCAAGATCATGCCGTTTTGGTCTTTCGTCTTGGCGTTGAATTCTTTGCAGAACGCCATGATATTAACGCCTTGCGCACCGAGCGCGGGACCAACGGGGGGCGCGGGGTTAGCGGCACCGGCGGGCAGTTGGAGGCGAATGTATCCTTGAATCTTCTTAGCCATGGTGAAATTTAGTTTTTAGGGTGTTTGTTGTAGTGAAATCCGATGCGACATACTGTTAGTTTTGAGCGCACTGACCGATATTACTCCGTGACCCGCTCGACCTGCCAGTATTCTAGCTCAACCGGTGTGAAGCGGCCAAAAATTGAAACCGAAACCTTAATCCTTCCACGCGCGGGATCGATCTCGTCAATCTTTCCGGTCAAGTTTGCGAAGGCCCCATCATTAACTTTAACCTCTTCGCCGACCTCGTAGCTGACCTTTGGCACTTCTTTGCCATTCGCTGCTTCGATTCGAGCTTTGATCTCGTCAATCTCTATTTGGCGAAGGGCGGCAGGGTGATCGCTTCCTACAAATCCGATAACTCCTGAAACCTCTTTGACAAAATACCACGGTTTGTTGATCACGCGCTTCTCTTCGTCATACATCTTCATCTGTATAAAGATGTAACCCGGATATAGTTTACGTGTCTTGGTGCTCTTCTTGCCGTTCTTGACCTCTGAAACGACCTCGGTCGGAAGTAAAACCTCGAAAATAAACTCACCGAGTTCCTCGACGACCTTAAACTTTTCGATGTAGGCCTTTACCTTACCTTCCTGGCCGGAAAGGGTATGAATGGCGAACCATTGAGCACTGGCTGACACTGTGGTCTGTGTGGACATTGAGCGAAAAGCGGAGATCAACGCACCCAAGACGTGAACAAGTCAACGACTTGATACAGGGAAAAATCAGAAATACTTGTGAACACGCCCAAAATGATGGCGGCGACGATCACAACGACGGTCGAGTCGCGCAGCTCCGACCAAGTCGGCCATGAGGCTTTCTTGAGCTCATCGACGATTTCGCCGAGAAAAATGCGGATGCTGCGAAAGGGATTTTTCATTTAAGTAAAAGTGGCAGGCGCGGAGGGAATCGAACCCCCAACCAACGGTTTTGGAGACCGCTACTCTACCAATTGAGCTACACGCCTGTGGAAAAGCACTTAGACGACGCAGCCGAGGCCCCCGGTGGAGGCCTCGGCGCTCGTTGTTATAAATAATCGAAGAAGCTTATTCGATGATGTCGATGACGCGACCAGCACCGATGGTGCGGCCACCTTCGCGAATGGCGAAGCGCTGGGTCTTCTCCATGGCGATAGGAACAATGAGGTCGATCTCGACGGTGATGTTGTCACCGGGCATGATCATCTCGACGCCCTTCGGCAAGTTGACGATTCCAGTAACATCCGTGGTGCGGAAATAGAACTGGGGGCGGTAACCGTTGAAAAACGGGGTGTGACGGCCGCCCTCTTCTTTAGAAAGAACGTAGATTTCGGCGGTGGCCTTCTTGTGCGGGGTGATGGTCTTCTTCGCGGCCAGAACTTGGCCGCGCTCGATGCCCTCTTTATCGATACCGCGAAGAAGGATACCGACGTTGTCGCCAGCCATTCCGGAGTCGAGCAGCTTGCGGAACATTTCGATACCGGTAACAACTGTCTCTTTGGTGTCCTTCAGGCCGACGATCTCGACGGTGTCGTTCACCTTAACGATACCGCGCTCAATCTTGCCGGTGGCAACGGTGCCGCGGCCGGTAATGGAGAACACGTCTTCGACGGACATAAGGAATGGCTTGTCGGTCTCGCGGATCGGCTCGGGGATCTCGGCGTCGATGGCGTCCATCAGATCGCTAATGGCTTTGTTGCCCTCGGGCTTGTTCTCAAGAGCGGCGGTAGCAGAACCGCGAATGATCACGGCCTTATCACCATCAAACTTATACTTGGAGAGGAGTTCGCGGATCTCCATCTCCACGAGCTCGAGGAGCTCGGGGTCATCGATAAGGTCAACTTTGTTGAGCCAGACGACGATCTTGGGCACGCCGACCTGACGGGCGAGGAGGATGTGCTCGCGAGTCTGGGGCATCGGGCCATCGGCAGCGGAAACGACCAGGATTGCGCCGTCCATCTGGGCGGCGCCAGTGATCATGTTTTTTACGAAATCGGCGTGGCCGGGGCAGTCAACGTGCGCATAGTGGCGTTTGTCGGACTCATATTCGACGTGAGCAACCGAGATGGTGACGGTTTTTGTCGCGTCACGCACGGTCCCGCCCTTGGCGATATCAGCATAGGCCTTCACCTCAGCCAAGCCCTTGCGAGCCTGAACCGCGAGGATGGAGGCGGTTGTGGTGGTCTTTCCGTGGTCGACGTGGCCGATGGTGCCGACGTTGACGTGGGGTTTATTGCGCTCGAATGTGCTTTTAGCCATGTGAGTTAGTGACGTTGATGTTTATTTGGATTGGGAAAATCCGAATTTTGACCTGGAGCCCAGAACCAGATTCGAACTGGCGACCTCGCCCTTACCAAGGGCGTGCTCTACCAACTGAGCTATCTGGGCGAACCGAAAGGTGATCAAAAAACGAAAAGGGCGCGAATCGTCTAGCGCTGATTTCGCGCCGTCAATCGAAAACTTTCCTATTCTGTCGAATTTTTAGGGACCCACCAAAATTCGATATATTCCAGGTCTCAGTGCCGCCTTTGGCAAAAGCTCATCGGCCAAATACGCCCTGATTTTCAGGTCGGCTTCGTCTAGCCCGGTGCCTGAGACGATGGATGGCCGGGTAATCATTCCCGCTGACGTTACAAGCAGGCTCAACTCCATCGGGCGCCAACTTGGCGAGTCCGAACCAGGAAGTTGATCCAAATCCATCACAATTCCCGGCGTCGTATCGTCGCTCGGGTAAACCTCAAGTCTCGCCGCTCGGGCTTTAAGGCTGGGCTTTACCAACGGGCTTTCTGCGCGGCTTAGGCCCTCAAAGCTACGTGTTTCCGTGACCACTTCCATCGCCTTCACTGCAGAGCCCGGCGCGGCGGGCAAAAGAACCGTCCGGCCGGCCCCTCGCTCGAGAAAACTCATCTCCGGTTGAAAGACCTTACCCACTGCCCCGCCAGATTGCTTGCCGAGGAAATCAGGATTGGCACCCAGTCCTCGCTCGCCTGCGGGCATAAAGAGCGGCGTCGGGTCCAGCAGCTCAAGTCGATCTCGGGTGCCGTCGGCACGAGACATATGATCGAGGCGAACAACGACTAGCTCCGGCCGGCTTGAACCACTCGATGCTCTTTCTGCCGGCGCACTTATCTTAACCGATGCTGCCATCGCCGCTAAACCGATCATCGTGAGGCAAACGCCCGCCAAAGTGGACGAGCGCCTTCGCCTTCCGCGCGGCTTTAACGAGGGGGCGGTGGCGCTGCGCTCGTTTTTCAACGCCCCCCCTCCGCCGGTTTCTCTGTCGCAATCAACACGCCGATGAATCCAGCCCCAGCTGCCATGGAATAGATCTCAGCCAAATCCTTCGCTGGCAACGCTGCGGACGCCTGCACGAGCAATCGACGCCTCCGTCTTTTTGCATCCTGCGTGTTTAGCCACGCCGACAAGGCCTTGAAATCGAGCACTTGACCCTCAACCAGTGCCGTTCCCGAGGCGGGCACCGCAATCACCACCTCGGCCGCAAAAAGGCTCGTTCCTGCCTCCCCCGCCGACGACAATGCAAAATCAATCCCAAGCCCTGGAGAAAGCACGAAGCGCGATCCAAACAAGCCGAAGAATAGTGCCAGCAAGCCGACGTTCACATAGAATAGTGCCGAGCCCACTCGCGTGGTATTACGCAAGCGCGATGCCAGCTCAAGAGGCCCCGTAATCACTGCTTCACGCCTCCGGTCACGCCGGTCGCGACGCCGTTTTCATTTCCGGTCGCCCCGCCCGCGGACCGCTGCTCCTTGTATTCAGTCATTAAATACCGCATGATTTCGTTTCCAGCCCATTCGACGTCCCTTACGATGGCCCTCACACGACCAGACAAAAGATGATGCCCGAGATGGGCGGGTATGGCCAGCGCCAGCGCAGTGCCGGCAGTAATCAACCCTTGCCACATGCCGATGGAGAGCGCTTGCGCCGTGGCGTATTGACCGCCCTCCATGAAAGCTCGAAACGTGGTGGCCATGCCCAGCACCGTGCCCAGCAACCCGACCATCGGGGCCACCTGCGCGATGGCGGCCAGGGCACCCAGTCGCCGCTCCAGAGCAGGCAGTTCCACGATGGCCGCATCCTGCACCGCATAACGCATCCGCGCCTCGTCTTCGCCGGCATGCACCAGCGCCGCCTTCACAACGGCGGCGACCGGACCGGGCGCCTCTTCACATACCGTCACCGCCTCCACCATCCGCCGCTGGGCGAGGATGTTCTTGATGCCGTCAACGAAGTCCTTCGATCGAATCTGCCCTCGATGAAGATAGAGCAACCGTTCGACAAAAAGGACCAGCGCCAGCGCGCCGAGCCCCATCAGCACCCATATGACCGGTCCCCCGCGGGTTAATATACTTAGATCGGTGATTTCCATGATTTTGTATTCAAAAATTTGATGCGTTAACGCGCCGATTCGCCGATCGGCGCTTCAAGACGGGCACGCGCAATCGCAAGACCAGGCAGTCCCTTCGAAATCAGCAGGCGGTAAAGATCGCCGGCCTCGTCGCGGCGCCCTTTCTCTTCGTGAAGACCAGCCATACGCACCAAAAGACGGCCGATCCAATAGCGTCCGCGCGCACCGAGCTGCTCCGCCATGGCCGGCTCAAGCAGGAGACCCTGCGCAACCGGCCACCAGACCGCCAGCGCCGCCTGGGAGTCTCGGGCGGCGAGCATGTCGCCCAGCTTGAATCCCGCCTCCGCCCGCAGGTCCACCGGAGCGCTAGCCAGATCACGAAGCCGCTCCAAGATGGTGATCGCGCTCTCGAAATGGGACGCATCTTGCGCCGCCTGCGCACGATGACAATCGGCAAGCGCCATTTGCGCGGCCAGCAACTCGTTTAAATCAGGATGCTGTGCATATCGGTTCGCCAGCAATTCGTAGATCTGTTGCGCGACCGCGAATTGGTTGAGTCGCCTCAGTAAGTCTCCCTGCTTCATTCGCGCGGAAAAAACTAATTTCCCTTCCCCGTATTTTTTAACGAGTTCTTCGAGTAAAACATAAGCCTGTTGGTAGGCGGCATCGCCCCCTTGCCGCTCCGCAAGCAGTGCCGCCTGGAATAGCGCATAGGGTGCGTATTCGTGGGCGCTGAAGTCTTTGGCGAACTGCGTGAGCAAAGCCTGGGCGTTTTCAAGACCGCGCCCGCCCGTGGTCGCCTGAATGTCGGCCTCCACCAAATAAGACTGCACCATCGCTTCGGAGCCTGTTTCGTCCGTGCGCATCTGCCGAAGTTCGGCGAGTGCTTCATCCGTGCGGCCAAGCTGGAAAAGCGCCTCAGCTGCCACAAGACGAACCAACCCGGCGACCTCTCGCGCCAGACTGGGCTCCACTCCCGCCATCTCCTGCGGCAGCGCCCGCGCCAGCTTAAGTGCTTCCTCGGGCCGACCAGCCTCCTTGGCCAACCGCGCCTCCAACCAAGCGAGCCGGGCCCGCAGATCGGGAGCTTGCGCGCGCGCATCCGTGTCGGCGCGAAGTTTGGTCACGCGGCTCAGCGCGACCTCCCTTTGTCCGGCATTCTGCAAGGCCCGGGCGAGATTCCACTCCGCCTGCCAGCGCGTAACCGCGTCGAATGCCGAATTTGCGGCCCAGCGATCAAGCAGCTCGGCGGCGACATCAAGTCGCTCCGCACCAATCTCGGAGGCACACTGCTGGAATAGCACTTGTGCAAGCGTGATGCCCTGCGGCACATCCCTCAACACCACACCGTAGGCCGCCGCCGCAGCTAGGAAATCCTTGGCCCGATACAATGCTTCCGCAGCCAGCAAACGCAGCATGGCCCGCGCCGGCGCTTCATCCGTCGCCGCAGCTGCCTGCCCAGCATAATCGGCGGCGCTGCGAAATCGTTTCAAATCCCATGCCACACCCGCCAACAAGGTCAGCGCGCGCGCACGCAATCCAGAGCCCGGAAATCGTGCCAGCTGGGCCTTTGCGTCCGCATCGGCTTGGACATAGTCCATTGCGACCAGCGCCAGATCGGCACGCACTAGTAACATCTCCTCGGCCAACACGTGAGGCACCGCGCGTTGCAACAACTCGTCCAGCTTCTCGCGCAGACGTCTCCGCGCCTCAACGCCGACAGCGTTCTCCGCCAAAAGATAAAGTGCCATCCGTTGCTTGGCCGCATTTGCACCGGAAACCAACAACTGCTCCAACGCGGTCCGGCCTACCGCCTGCGCAGGGGCGGCGATCATGCCGATGATCAGGCGGAAATCGTCCTGCGCAGATACTTCGGGCGGGAGCGCGGCAAGGCGGCCCTGAAGATATGTCACCGCCTCGGCGCTTCGCCCGAGCTGAGCCAGAGCGACCGCGTATTGAAGCGCGTAATCGTTGCCGACGTTGCGCCCGGCGTAGCGATCGGCCGCATCGCGCAGCGAACCGGCCTGGCTTTCGGTGGCCTCCCCCTTCGCGATGCGCAGGCGCTCTCGGGTTAACTGCAGCCGTGCGCGCTGCCACTCCGACGACGCCGCTTCCAGAGACTGATCGTAGGCCGCCGCCGCTTTGTTCGCATCCCGCGAAGCCTCTGCGAGCTGGCCTTGTAGAAAAAATATCCACGCACGCTCTTCAGCGACCACTTGCTCAGCCTTGAGGCTGTCCGCGAAAACCTGCGCCGCCAGCCAGCGGGCCTGCCGCGCCGCAATCAACCCCGCCCTCAGCCTGTAGGCAGTGGCGCTCTTGTCGCCATAGCTGGCGAGCGCCTGCTCCGCCGCCGAGATTTCGCCAAGCTCCAGCCTCGCCGCCGCAAGAATCAATGCCGCCTCATCCCGCATCGCGCCGCCCGCGGGCGTTTGTGCGATCACCTGCTCGGCTTGCGCGGCTGCCGTCGCCGTAAACCCCAAAGCCAGCGCCCTGGCCGCCTTCTCGTTGCTGACCATCAAATCACCCGAGGCCGTCGGCACAGGCGCGAGCGGCACGGGCGCGAAAAGCGTCGGTTCCTGAGCGCACGTTAAGAGCGGCATCAAAAGGGCAATGAGCAAAAATAGACGACGCACCATGGACTCGTGTTTGAGCGGATTAAGTGACGGGATGAAGCGATCAAACTGATCCGTCTTTTGGCGCCATGGCAACCGCGATTCAAACGCCGGCGAAGACCACCATTCAGACTCGCCTGCATCCGCTCGGGTTGCATGCTCCCGATCGACCCATTTCTTGGGGCACCTCCCCCGCCACTCTAACCCGCTCCTCGCCGCCCTCAGCGTGCTCGCCGGCGCCTGATTTCCGCCCCCCTCTCTCTTCGCCTCAGCCACTCCCGGCCATTCCACCGCACCGCCCTATGCTTTCGAAACTGCCAGTCCTCGCCCAATTTGTCAGCCCCGCCGACACCGCTGTTGGCGTTGGCTTGGGGCTGGGCATCGGCCTCTTTCTGCTCTTCTTTGCCCTCGTCGGCACCGGTCTCGCCTTGTTCGCCTTTTGGGTCTGGATGCTGATCGACTGCGCCCAGGCACCAGAAGATCCCTCCAATAATCGTGTCGCCTGGGTTCTCATTATTGTCTTCACTAGCTGGCTCGGTGCCCTCCTCTATTTTTTCATCGCGCGCCAGCCGCGCCTGGCCCGCACGCGCCCTCCGGTTTCCTGCCCGCCTCCTCCCGCCGTGCCTCCCGCGCCTAATCCTTCTTCATGACCGGACTCTCTTTCATCAGCGGCTACTGCCTGCTCTTCATAAGCGTCTGCCTCGTCGCCGTAATACTTCGGCAACGCGGGCGGCAGGACAGGGCTCCCTTTCCGGAAAACACCCGCCTTCTTAGAGGTCCAGGCGAGTCTCTTCGCCGAAAGCTCACCAAACTCGACGAGTCGCTAGACACCCTTCTCGCCGCCAGTTGCCTGCTCCCTTTGCTTCTGTCGGGCGGCACCGCCTTCCTCGTCAACTCCCTCGAGCCCTCGCGCCCTTGGCTCACGCTGATGGCCGCAGCTCTCGCCCTTGGTCTCCCCGCCACTTACCTCGTCAAAAGCGTGCTCTCCCTGCTCGATCGCCGCCGCAATACCGCCCTCGGCTACTTCGGCGAACTCGCCGTAGCGGAGGCCCTTGACCCGCTCAAGGCCACCGGCCACCGCGTTTTTCACGATATCCCCGGCGACGGCCCCGACGGCAAGTCATCCAATTTAGACCACGTCGTCGTCGGCCCCGCCGGCGTCTTCGCCATCGAGACCAAGACCCGCCGCAAAGGCCGCACCCGCACCGGCTTCATGGCCCATGAGATTATCTTCGACGGCCGCACCCTATCCTACCCTTGGGGCGACGACACCTACGGCCTCGAGCAAGCCCGCCGCCAGACCGATTGGCTCGCCTCGTTCCTCCACCGGCAACTCGGCCGCAACGTGCCCGTCTCCGCCCTGCTCGTTTTCCCCGG